>JAQXPY010000082.1 GCA_029100885.1 Clostridiales bacterium
GAGCAGACGGCGAAGATATGAGCAAACGAAGTTTGCGAATACGAGCCGAGTGCCTGAATAGTCAGGCGGAGTTCGAAGGAGCAGACGGCGAAGATATGAGCAAACGAAGTTTGCGAATACGAGCCGGGTGCCTGAATAGTCAGGCGGAGTTCGAAGGAGCAGACGGCGAAGATATGAGCAAACGAAGTTTGCGAATACGAGCCGGTGTGGCTGAATAGTTAAGTCGAAGCTTAGAAATCAAAAAGAGGGGCAGCGCCCCTCTTTTTTGTCTATATTCAATTTTCTGACAGGCTATGAAATAGCCGAAATCAATATTACTGATCCTTGTTGTAGCCGCCGATAGTACCGTCGTCTGTCATCTTGGACATAAGTATGTGCTCAACATCGATTCCTTCCCATTTACCGTGGAGGAATCTTTCCTTGATAATAAACCAGAAGATGATTCCGAGAACGATCCAGATGCCAAGGATAACGAATGATGGAATGCTGAGGAATCCAGGTGATCCAGGGATGAAGGAAAGGATGATAAAGAATGCCGAAAGGACTGTTCCGATGGCGCTTATGATCATCTGTCCCGTAAGACCTTCCTTCCTGGACATCATGGTTGCTGTTGCGCAGGTATAGGTGAAACCGATCGCAGCACCTACGCATGTCATATCTACGATATAAACCAGAGCCGAACGTCCAAACCATGGGCATGGAAGAGAGATAAGCATCAGGAAAATGATGGCCTTATCCGGTGTACCATACTTAGGATGAAGCTCACCGAAGACTCCCGGAAGAGCATCAGCATATGACATGGAGAAAAGAAGACGGCTTGCTGCAAGATAGAAACCGTTAACGCCTGAAAGAACCGCACAGAGCATCGCAACGATAATGAAGAATGTTCCGGCATAGCCCATAGCCTTAAATACCTGCTCACCTGTTGCCCATGCCGGGTTGGCAAGCATCATAGGTCCCCAAGGCTCAACAACTGCTGTTACGAATACCATGATGGCATAGATGCATGCTCCAACCATGATAGCGCCGATCATCAGCCATACAGCGGCCTTATGTGAGAAGCTGTACTCCTCGGCCGCCTGAGGTATACAGTCAAAGCCGACAAAGCAGTACGGGGCGTAGCAGGCAACTGCGATAATACAGGAGATAGCACCCTTGGATACGACCTCGCCGTTCTTAAGCTCTGCAAACATAGGCTGAAGGTTTGACATATCAGGCTTTGCAAGAAGAACGCCGATCAGAGCGAACAATACGGAGCCTGCAAGGAGAACCGCAACTGTTGTCTGGAACCATCCGGCTGACTTAACGCCGCGGATATTCATGATACCGAGACCGATAATGAATACATAGCTGAGCATTACCTCGCCGAGGTAAACCGGGTTGCCTGCCATATCCCAGATGTAGCCGAACTGCAGAAGCTTGACCGGAAGATAACGGGTAACCATTCCGATAGCCGTACTGTTCAGAGGAATCAGTGACCAGTATCCGAGAACGATCATCCATCCGCAGATGAAAGCGTGCATCTTGCCGAAGGAAGCATCGGCATAAACGAACTCGCCTCCGGAAAGAGGGAACTTCTTAATACAGTATCCGTAGGAGATCGAAATGATCGACATTACCACGCCGCCGAGCAGGAGTCCTATGATAGCCGAAGGACCTGCCTTTGGAAGGAACGAGTTGCCGGGCATCATGAAGCAGCCCCAACCGATAATTGCACCGAGCGCTAAAGCCCAGATATCGATCTTACGCAAGTCTTTTTTAAACTGACCTGATGTTTGTTTTTTGTCTGACATATTAGTAACCCCCTTATTAAATGCCAACCCAAAATGATAATTCTTTATCAATGAAAATAATTTTACAGGCAATTTTTCATATCGTCAAATACATTCTGAACAACAAAAAGCGAAAAATAGCATCTGTTTTTATAAAAAGCGCACAAAAAAATCTTATAATTTAACAGTCAGCTGAATTTTTTGCTGTGACACAAAATAATCGGATACGAGAACTTCGGACAACCTGCTTTTTCCGTTATTAATTATAGGGAAAACGACTTGACTTTTGATGAAATTACTTTAGAATTTAGGTATAAAAGTGTCAAAAAGTGTAAAAAAGTGTTAAAAGGTGTCAAATTAATGCTGATGGGCGAGTACAATCACACTATCGATGCGAAGGGCAGGGTTACAATACCTGCCAAATTCAGGTGTGAGCTCGGAGAACACTTTGTAGTCACAAGGGGAATAGAAAACTGTCTGATGGCATATTCTTATGACAGATGGCAGACCATCGAGGAAAAGCTCAAGGGTATTTCCATCACCAACAAAGCAGGAATGAAGCTTACGAGACTCATTCTCGGAAATGCCATCGAATGTGAAGTCGACAAGATGGGAAGGATTCTTATTACACAGACTCTCAGATCCAAGGCCGATCTTGACAAAGACGTGGTGCTTGTGGGACTCGGAGACAAGATAGAGATCTGGGATGAAAAGATATGGAACGAGTTCAACTCCAAGGATGCTTTCGAGGAGATGACCGATGAGGAACTGGAGAAGCTGGAAGGTCTTGAATTGTAATGACATTTGAACATATACCGGTGCTTCTGAACGAAGTTCTGGAAGGATTGAACATCAGACCCGACGGCATCTATGCCGACGGAACCCTCGGGGGAGGAGGACACTCTTTCGAGATAGCCTCAAGGCTTACCGGGGGCGGCAGGCTCATCGGGATAGACAGGGATGAAAATGCCGTCAGAGCAGCGGGAAGCAGATTGGCCTGCTTTGGGGACAGGGTCACGATAGTCAGAGGCAATTACCTGAACACAGCGCAGATACTCAGAGACATCGGGGTGGATGCAATTGACGGAATGCTGCTGGATCTCGGAGTTTCCTCACATCAGTTTGATGATGCCGAGAGAGGCTTCTCATACAGAAACGATGCGCCTCTGGATATGAGGATGGACAGAAGAGACAGCATATCTGCATATACAGTAGTGAACGAGTATTCCGAAAAAGAACTGCTGAGGATCATCAGGGATTACGGCGAGGAAAGATTTGCGTCTTCAATAGCTGCCGGCATTGTCAGAGAGAGGCAGAAGAAGCCGGTTGAAACCACCTTTGAGCTGTCTGACATCATAAAGGCGTCTATTCCCGCGAGGTTCAGGGAAGGAAAGGGCCATCCTGCCAAGAAGACATTTCAGGCTATCCGTATCGAGGTCAACAGCGAACTGGATATTCTGAAAGATTCTCTGGACAGTCTGGTGGATATGCTTAAGCCCGGCGGAAGGCTCTGTATCATTACCTTCCAGTCACTGGAGGACAGGATAGTAAAAAACTATTTCAGAACGGCGGAATCACCTTGTATCTGTCCGAGCGATTTTCCGGTATGCGTATGCGGAAGAAAATCAAAGGGAAGAGTTATAACGAGAAAAGCCGTTACTGCTTCCGCAGAGGAACTCGAACACAATAACAGAGCGCACAGTGCAAAGCTCAGAGTATTTGAAAAGATATCAGTGCCTGAGTATAAGTAAGCGATATTTGACCGGAGCGAAATATGCCTGCAGACCAGAACAGATACGGCAGAGACCGCAGATACGGAACAACTGCATATTATACTGAGGGAAATACAGTCAGAACCGCAGCTCCCGTGCCGGAGGTCAGACCTCGGCGCAGGAAGCAGAAGAGACAAGTACGGACTCATTATACAGAGGCCAGGAGAACAGCCTCTGTTTCGATTACTCTGCCTCTGACGCTGCTGCTGGTCGCAGCGGTTGCCGCTTCTCTTTTTATCGGCTACAGATATCTGTGTCTGAAATCTTCACTCAATTCACATATGTCTGAGGTCAAGACACTGGAGGCACAGCTTGACAGGATCAGAACGGAAAACGACAATTTCGAAAAAAGCATCGATACATCGGTGGACTTAAATTACGTCTATTCTGTTGCGGTAAATGAACTCGGCATGGTACATGTCGGTCAGGACAATATTATTCAGTACGAAAAGACAGAAAGCGAGTATGTCAGACAATATGAAGACATCCCGACCGAGTAAAGGCGGAACGGGAAGAAGAACAAGAAGATTAACCACATATATGGCCACAAAACTGTCAGTCACTATTGCCGTAATAGGACTGGCATTAGTTGGTTTATTGGCAAATATTTTTTTTATACAGAAGGAAAATGCCGAGGAATACAATAAACGGGTGCTGAGCCAGAGACAGTCGGAATACGAATCCAGAACGATACCTTACCGCAGAGGCGACATCTTCGACAGAAACGGAAGCACGCTTGCCACAAGCGAGAAGGTCTATATAATGATCGTTGATCCGAAACAGATGATAGAATACGAAGGCCGCAAGGAGGATGGAACCATATCCAGAAATGTCGTGGAAACGACTGTCGAGGCTGTAAGTGAGGTCTTCGGGGCAGATAAGACCGAATTCAGAAAGCTGATAAACAGCAATCAGGGTTCATCTTATATAAGGTACATAAAGGACATCAGCTATGATAAGATGAATGAATATAAAGCATATGAAGCCGAAAAAAACGAGGAATATGCAAAAAGTACTGACCCTATCGAAGGAAAAAAGAGGATCAAGGGCATCTGGTTTGAGGATAATTATAAGAGGAGCTATCCTTACGGCTCCCTTGCCTGCAGTGTGATAGGCTTTTCCTCTGCTGACGGCACCACCGGCTCCGGCGGAGTGGAGCAGTATTATAACGAGAACCTGACGGGAATCAACCGCAGAGAATACGGATATCTGGACGGAGACGCAAACCTCGAGAAGGTGATAAAGCCTGCGGTGGATGGTGACAGTCTGGTGCTTACTATTGATGTTACCATTCAAAACGCAGTGGAAAAGTATCTGAAGGAATGGAAGGACGGAGAAATAGGCTCTAAATCTGCCGCCTGCATTGTCATGAATCCCAAGAACGGAGAGGTTCTTGCCATGGCCAGCACCAACAGCTTTGATCTGAACGATCCGAAGACGACAGGTGACTATACAGAGGAGGAGATCTACGAATTCGGAATCGACGAGGCGGTATCGGATTACAGGCTCAAGCATCCGGGCAGCGCAGGAATAACCTCCGAGCAGGTTCCCGAGTATTATACAAGAGAAGAAATAATGAAGCTCGGTGAAACCATTGCCATGTATCAGGTATGGAGAAACATCACTATAAGCGATACATTTGAGCCCGGATCCACACAGAAGATATTTACGGTAGCCGGAGCCCTTGAGGAAGACATCATTCCTGAGAACGCCACCTTCGAATGCAAGGGAAATATTACGCTGTCGGACGGTGTCAACACCTGGAAGATCAACTGTGTCAACAGAAACGGCCACGGGCTGCTGGATGTGACCGAAGGCATTACAAAGTCCTGCAACGTAGTCATGATGAACATTGCCTTTGCCGAGAAGGCCCAGACGTTTATGAAATACGAAAAGCTTTTCGGATTCGGCAGCATTACCGGAATCGATCTTCCGGCTGAGGCAAACACTGAGACCCTCGGCTTTGAAAGTGATGATATAGGCAGGACACAGCTGGCTACCAACTCGTTCGGGCAGAACTATAACTGTACCATGATCCAGATGGCAGCTGCCTACTGCTCAATACTTAACGGAGGATATTACTATCGGCCGCATGTGGTCAAGCAGATACTTTCTTCCGACGGGGCGCTCAAGGAGGATGTACAGCCGCTTCTTGTCAGAGAGACCGTATCCGCAGAGACCTGTGATTTTATTAAGAATGCGCTGGTCGAAACAGTTGAAACCGGAACCGGAGGCGCTGCAGCCGTATCGGGATATGTTGTCGGAGGCAAGACCGGAACGGCTCAGAAGCAGCCGAGATCGGCGAAAACATATGTTGTCAGCTTTTGCGGCTTTGCGCCAGCGGAGGATCCTTCCCTGCTGTGCTATGTCATAGTGGATGAACCGAACCTTCCCGGTGAGGAGGCTGCCCACAGCTCGTTCGCCTCGGAGATATTCTCAAAGATCATGGCGGAGGCGCTGCCTGCAATGAATATATATCCGGACGGGGATATTTCGGAGATATACGGAAATGAAACGGTCGTTCTTCCTGAGGAGGAGGGCGATTCGATGCAGCCGATGGGAAATGCGGCGGATGATTCCGTTCAGGAAACGGAGAGCCAGAGCATTCAGATACTGACAAACAACAACGGTGAACCTGTGTATGAAACCGTCGAGGCAGGAGCGGCGGCTGCCGGGACAGATTCCGCAGACGCGGATGAGGAATACATACAAGGCGAAGACAGCGGCTTTGAGCTTCCGGAGATAATATTCAGGAAGCCTGACGAATAAAAAACAGAATTGAAGGGTGACAGACAATATGGCTGTAAGGGAAATGACGACCGCGTTTTTTGCGCTCGCGACAGCGTTTGTGATAACGGCGGCAGCGGCTCCGGGATTTATCCCGCTGCTCAGAAAAATGAAATTCGGACAGGAGGTCAGGGATGACGGACCTCAGTCGCATCTGAAAAAGCAGGGAACACCGACTATGGGAGGCATCATATTCGTCAGTGCCGCTGCAATAGCCTCAGCTGCGGCAATGCTGAAAAACGGTACTGCGGACAAAACTGCTCTTCAGATACTGTTTTTGATGCTGGGCTTCGGTCTTGCAGGATTTCTGGATGATTATCTCAAGATAAAACGTCATAGCTCCGACGGATTAAAACCAAAGCAGAAGCTGCTGCTTCAGCTGGTCATCACCGTGATATTTTCATTATGGGTGTATTACGGTGATACGCCTGGAAATGCAGGCATGCTCCTGATTCCGTTTACCGGGATAGGAGATAATGCCGCAGTCCTCAGACTTCCAGTGTATCTGTACGTTCCCTTTGCGGTATTTGTTATTCTCGGAACCGATAACGGAGTGAATTTTACTGACGGATTGGATGGACTCTGCTCATCTGTAACATCGGTCACGGCAGCGTTTTTCCTTATCGTCGGAATCATTACCTCCGACAGTGGTCTGTCGCTGGTCTCGGCCTCGATGATCGGAGGTCTGCTTGGCTTCCTGCTTTTTAATGTTTATCCGGCAAAGGTATTTATGGGAGATACAGGGTCTCTGGCTCTCGGGGGCTTCGTGGCGGCAGCGGCGATGACTCAGGGAATGGCTCTGTATATTCCTGTCATCGGTCTGATATACCTGGCTGAGGTAGTATCTGTAATAATACAGGTCGGGTATTTTAAGGCTACCCATGGCAGACGCTTCTTTAAAATGGCGCCTGTTCATCATCATTTTGAGCTTCTTGGCAATTCGGAGACAAGGATCGTGGCGGCATTTACCATCATAACGATACTGCTCTGCAGCGGAGCCCTTATCGGAGTTGTCTGCATATAATGTTCGGAGAGATTTAAGATGAAAGACAGTAAAAAGGTATTTATTGCCGGAACGGGAAAGAGCGGAATAGCAGCCGCAAAGATGGTTCTGAGTATGGACGGAGAGGTCCTGCTTTACAACAGCAGCGAGGACACGGATGCCGCGGCTGTTATGGCGGAGTTTGAAGATACGGGAAGAGTGCAGTTAAAATGCGGCGAGTTGCGCCCGGTGGATCTGCGCGGAATAAACCTTGCGGTAGTAAGTCCCGGAATTCCGTTAAATGCAGAGTTCATCACACTTCTGGACAGAGTCAGAATTCCCGTAATAGGCGAGCTCGAGCTGGCATATCAGGCATCCAAGGGAAAGATAGCGGCTGTTACGGGAACAAACGGAAAAACCACGACCACAGCGCTGGTCGGGGAGATTCTGAAGGCTGCTTATGAGAGCGTTTTCGTGGCAGGAAATATCGGGGAACCCTTTTCAAAGGATGCCCTTAAGACAACGGACGAATCTGCAGCGGTGGTAGAGGTCAGCTCATTCATGCTGGAGACAATAATGGATTTCAGACCGGATGTGAGCGCTATACTAAACATTACTCCTGACCATCTGGACAGACATCTGACCATGGATAACTATATCAAATGCAAAAAGGCTATTGCCATGAATCAGACGGAGCGGGATTTCATAGTGCTGAACTATATGGATCCGGAGCTCAGAAGATTCGGAGAAAGCAGCGGACTGAAGCCATCGGTGGTATGGTTCTCCTCGGGAGAGGTGCCGGGAGGAGAGGCTCTTTATCTTAAGGGTGAGGAGATCATTTATAAAAACGGAACAGAAGAAAAAACCATCATAAATGTTCATGAGCTTAATCTGTTGGGAAAGCATAACTATGAAAATGTTATGGCTGCCGTTGCGGTAGGCATGAAGATGGGTGTGGAACAGGAAAAAATCAAAGAGGTTCTCAGGAGCTTCAAGGCAGTGGAGCACAGGATCGAATTTGTCAGGGAGCGGTGTAAGGTCAGATACTATAACGATTCCAAGGGAACGAATCCGGATGCGGCAATACAGGCTCTGAAGGCGATGCCGGGACCGACACTTCTTATCGGCGGAGGGTATGATAAGCATTCGGAATTTGACGAATGGGTCAGCCTTTTCCCGGGAAAGGTCAAAAAGCTTGTCCTTCTGGGACAGACCAGAGACAAAATATACGAATGCTGCCGCAGACACGGCTTTAATGAGGTAAGCTTTGCGGAGGATATGAATGAAGCCGTAAAGACATGCGCTTCATTTGCCGATGAGGGAGATTATGTGCTGCTCAGTCCTGCATGCGCCAGCTGGGGCATGTTTAAGAACTATGAGGAGCGAGGAAATATCTTTAAAAGATGCGTAGAGGAGCTGTAATTACAATTGCCTGAATCATACGAAAGAAAAGTAAATAATCCTCATCGGAATGCTTCGGTATCCGGAAGGGACCGGGAAGACGGCAGGTATTCAAATGCCACCGCCTTTGCTTCGTATACTTCAGGAAACGGAAGCAGTTACCCTCAGAATGATCTTCGGCGTCAGCCGGCGCAGCAGCGATTTCAGCAGAGCCGGCAGATACAGCAGCCGGGCGAGAGACAGCAGCATCCTCAGCAGGGCCGCCAGACGCAGCAGCTGCATGGAGGACAGCGGCATCCTCAGCAGAGTCAGCAACGGAAGAATCAGCAGCTGAAACAGAAGCAGAAAACTCAGAGGCAGGAACAGCGGCAGAACAGCGGAAGACACCCGCAGGCGCAGGACGGACAGCAGAGAAACGCTGCAGCGGGCAATGCTCCTGCGGCAATGCCTAAGGGAAAGGCCAGGTACTTTTATGATTATACTCTGCTGTTTGCCGTTATCTTCATCTTTGCACTGGGACTGATAATCATTTATTCCGGCTCTCAGTATGCTGCGGTCCTGGACAATAAGTCGCCGGAGTTTTATTTCAGAAAACAGCTCAGATACGGCTGCTTCGGACTTGCGGGAGCGGTATTCCTCTCTATCCTGAACTACAGATGGCTGGTAAAGATATGGAATGCGTTTTTTTCCAAAGCGGCATATGTCCTGTCGGTGCTGCTTCTTGCGGCAACGGAGCTCTCGGGGCTTGCCTCCCACGGAAAGACCAGATGGCTCTCTATAGGAGGAAGATCCTTCCAGACGGCAGAGCTGGTAAAGATCGGACTTATAGTGTTCTTTGCATATTATATTTCAAAGAACATGAGAGAGGACAATCAGCGGGAGATAGCCGGAAAGGTGATCGTCATGGCGGTCATTCCGGTCGTTATGATCCTGACCCAGAATATCAGCTCGGCATTTATCGTTGCAATGATCGTCGCCGTGATGATCTTTGTTTCCGTTAAAAATTATAAAGTGTTCGCTGCCCTCGGTGCGGCAACTGTGGCGGGACTGGTATCAGCCAAGCCTCTGGTAAGACTGGCGATCGAAAACAATATTATTTCAGGCAGACCGTCACAGTATTGGATGAGAAGAATAGTCGGATGGGCGGCTCCGGAGGTATTTCCGGACGACGCATATCAGACAGTGCAGAGCCTCTACGCGATCGGCTCGGGAGGCATGACGGGTCACGGTCTTGGGGAAAGCATCCAGAAATTCGGAAAGATTCCCGAGGTCCAGAATGATATGATTTTTTCGATAGTATGCGAGGAATTCGGAGTGATCGGGGCCGCAACTCTGTTTCTGGTATTCTTCTATATTCTCTACAGGATATATGAGGTGGCAAGGAACGCGGAGGATATTCACGGCACGCTGCTCTGTACAGGAGTGCTGGCACATCTGGGAATTCAGATAGTGCTGAACATAGCGGTAGTCACAGGCGTAATACCAAATACGGGAGTGACCCTTCCGTTCATAAGCTACGGAGGCACGGCTCTGATCGTGACCATGCTGGAGATAGGAGTAGTGCTCAGTGTTGCGCATAAAATCAAGACCGGAGAACGTTAATGAGTGACAAAGAGGCGGATATCCTATATATTAAGCAGAGAAAGGTCAGGCACTGGACTGCAGTGCTGCTTTTTCTGCTTATTTTGACTGTTATTGTGAGAGTCAGGGTGACAGAGGTAGAGGTTCTGGGAAACAGTACATATACCGCCGAAGAGGCAGAGGATCTGATATTCAGGGATTTCTGGGACAGAAATACCGCAGTGATAATCATCAGAAATATTGCGGGAATCAAGAAGGAACTGCCCTTTGTTGCGGACTACAGGATCGTTCTGAAAAGTCCCGTAAGCTGCGAACTCAGGTTTTATGAGAAAAGGCCTATCGGCTGCATCAGATACATGAGCAGTTATATGTACTTTGATAAGGACGGTATCATGATAGAGTCCTCGGGAAAGAAGCTTGAAGGCGTTCCTGTAGTATCAGGGCTTGATTTCGGATATGTAGTGCTGGGAAAGAAGCTTCCGGTGGACAGCAGCCTTATTCTCAGCAGTATTACAGGACTGACCCAGCAGCTCTCGCTGTACAGCATAGACTGCAGCAGGATAGTATTTAACGATACGGGCAGCTCTGTGACGATAGAGCTGGAGGATCCGAATATCGAGGTGAGACTCGGCTCCGAGGACTATCTGGCGGCAAAGATCTCTCTGCTGAACGATATGCTGCCGAAGCTGAAGGAAAGACAGCTTGACGGTGTTTTGGATCTGAGCACCTACAGTGACGGAATGAAGAATGCCGTCAGTACATTTAAGCTGAAGGAAAAGCCTTCGGAGAGCGGAAAAGAAGGAGAGGAAAAGGAAAAGCCTGAGGAATAGATGGATCGGGCAAGAGATGTTTTAAAACAGGGGCTGAGTTTATAAGGGGTAACTGATGGAATCATCGAAAACAGAGAACTTTGGGAGACCGGCAGCGGGGATGCCGGGAGAAAGCGTTATGATCGAGCTGATCGCCTCGGCCATAACTGTTTTTCTGTTTGCGGCCGCTGTTCTGGCGGCATTTTACATGAAGGAATGGGGAAACGTTTTTCGCGACTGGATCAAGATCATGACAGGTCCCAATCCCTTGGTGACGGATTATTATTCCGTAGGAGGGCTGTCGGCGGCATTCTTAAATGCTGCAGTCTGCGGGCTGGTTTGTATTCTGTTTATGGTGGGCCTGAAGGGAGAAACAAGGCCGAATGCTCTTGCCGGGTATTTTCTTGTGATCGCCCATTGCTTTTACGGGCTGAACCTGCTGAATATGATCCCGTGTTTTCTTGCGCCGATGATGTACATGAAGCTGAAAAAGCTCAGCATTAACGACAATCTTCACGTATGCATGTTCGCCACCTGCTTCGGTCCGTTCATCAGTGAATTTCTATTCAGATATACTCTGGGCGAAAGCTTTGTTCAGGGAGAAGTGAAGGTTACGATGCTCGGGGTGCTCCTGGCCGTCTTATTTTCGGCGGTCATAGGCTTTGTGATCCCGGCAATCCTTCCGGGAGCCAGGGCGTGGCACAAGGGCTTCAATCTGTTTAACGGAGGATTAGCCTTCGGAATATTCGGTTTTTTTGCATTCAATCTGTTTTATACCACCTTCGGCATCAAAGCTCCTGAGGTGCTCATATATTACAACCCGGTGTATGATTCCTTTTCTCATTCATATACCTTGTTTGTAAACGGATTCTTTCTGGTAATGTTTCTGTTTTTTTTCGCGGCAGGGTATTTTCTGAACGGAAAGAGTCTGAAGGGCTATGAGAAGCTGCTGAATGACAGCGGTCATATGAGCAATTTTGTAGAGCGTTATTCCATACCGGTATGTATGATAAATATGGGACTGTACGGAGTCTTCTTTCTCGGATACGTCAATCTTGTAATGCTTATCTCCGAGGGAGCGGGCTTCACAGGACCGACAACGGGTGTGATATTTGCATCGATGACCTTTGTAATGCTTGGACAGCATCCGAAAAACGTCTGGCCGATACTGGCGGGCTTCCTGCTTCTTTATCTGGCGAATGTCAATTTGAGATTCTTTTTCGGTCTGGATCCGGGATGGACTATTTCCGGACAGACCTATATCAACTCGGCAGCCTTCGCCACAGGCATATGTCCGATAGTGGGAAGGTACGGAAAAAAGGCGGGAATGGCTGCCGGAGTCATCGATGCGGCTCTGTGTACCGCAACCGGAAGGCTTCACGGAGGACTGGTGCTGTACAACGGAGGCTTTACGGCAGGGCTGACGGTATTGATCCTGCTCCCGGTGCTGGAGCATTATATGAAGGAGAACAAGGCAGGAAAGCATCCTGACAGTATGGATAACTTTATCGTTATCGAAGAACCGAAGAAGCACATGGTATGGAAAAGAAGGTCGTGATCCGCTTCGGCGAAAAAATATCTTTCGATTAGGTTAAAGTATAATAAAACCGCTTGAAAATTGGCTAAGAACAACTTATATTTAAAGAATAATTTTATATTTGGAGAGAAGTAATGTTAGAAATAAAGATCCCGGAAACAGAATCAGCCGCTAAGATATTGGTTGTCGGTGTAGGCGGAGCAGGCAACAATGCAGTAAACCGCATGATCGATGAGAATGTTGCGGGTGTTGAATTTATAGGCGTAAATACTGATAAGCAGGCGCTTCAGTACTGCAAGGCTCCGACGGCCATGCAGATAGGTGAGAAGCTTACCAAGGGACTCGGTGCGGGAGCCAAGCCGGAGGTAGGAATGAAGGCTGCAGAGGAGAGCTCTGACGAGCTGGAGCAGGCATTCAAGGGAGCAGATATGCTGTTCGTTACCTGCGGTATGGGCGGAGGTACAGGCACCGGTGCGGCGCCTGTTATTGCGCGCATCGCAAAGGGACTCGGCATCCTGACTATCGGTATCGTTACCAAGCCTTTCAGGTTTGAGGCAAAGCAGCGCATGACAAATGCGATCGAGGGCATCAATAACCTCAGAGAGAGCGTGGATTCTCTTATCGTTATTCCTAATGACAAGCTGCTTGAGCTGGTAGACAGACGTACCACCATGCCTGATGCTCTTAAAAAGGCGGACGAGGTTCTCCTTCAGGCTGTGACCGGTATCACTGATCTGATCAATGTTCCGGCTCTTATCAACCTTGACTTTGCGGATGTTCAGACCGTTATGAAGGATAAGGGAATTGCCCATATCGGTATCGGCAAGGCAAAGGGAGACGACAAGGCTCTTGAGGCAGTTAAGCAGGCAGTGGCATCGCCGCTTCTTGAGACCTCCATCGCAGGAGCTTCGGATGTTATCATCAATGTAAGCGGAGACATAAGCCTCATAGAGGCGAATGACGCGGCAATGTATGTTGAAGAGCTGGCAGGAGAGAACGCCAATATCATTTTCGGAGCCGTATATGACGAGAAGGCTCAGGATGAGTGCACTATTACAGTTATTGCCACAGGCATAGTTGAAAAAGCATCCAAGACTCCGGCAAGGAACGATGCTAAAGGCAGCCTTTTCGGAAAGAACGGAAGCGTGGCTGCACAGGCTAAGACAGGCTTCAAGACAAGCGAGGAGTTTGCACCAAGGAACAAGGAGCAGCAGGGCATCAGACTTGATTTCGGATACGGCAGCAGCAGTAACGGCGCTTCTCAGGGAATGACTCAGGAGCAGCAGCCTGCGCCGCAGCCGAGGGACTATACACTCAGATCCCAGATGAACAAGGAGATGACGATCGACATTCCTGATTTCCTTAAAAACAGAAAATAACAGACAGTTTATTTATGCAATCGAGGATGCTTGCAGCTGCCTAAAGGCTGCAGGTATCCTTTTTGAATAGGAACGGGACAGACGATCCGTTTCGGCTCTGATACATTTACATACATGGCAGCCTTGACAAATATTCTGATTCGGCTACAATGAGCCTGATACAGAGGCGATGTCGTAAATCTGACAAATCATAAAGAAGGGAATAGATATCACAATGAAGAAATTCAATATCGCAGTGCTCGGTGCAACCGGAGCTGTCGGACGCGAGATGCTTAAGGTTATGGAGGAATATGATATTCCGGTAGGAAAGCTGCTTCCGCTTGCCAGCGCAAAGAGTGCAGGCACCGAGATCATTTTTAAGGGTGAAAAGGTAAGAGTAGAGGAGGCAACGGACGAGGCGTTCGAAGGAATGGATTTTGTTCTCGGTGCTGTACAGAATCCGATGTCAAAAAGGTTTGCACCGGCAATTGTAAAAGCCGGAGCAGTATATATTGACAACAGCTCAGCATTCAGAATGGATCCGGAGGTTCCGCTTGTTGTTCCTGAGATCAACGGTGAGGATGCTTTCACAAATAAGGGAATCATTGCAAACCCGAACTGCTCCACCATCATTACCCTGATGGCTGTTGCCGGAATCGCTAAGGTTTCACCTATTAAAAATATGGTGGCATGCACATATCAGGCGGTATCCGGAGCCGGAGTGGCCGGCATAGGGGAGCTGGAGTCACAGATGGCAGCTCTCACAAACGGCGGAGAGATCGTATCAAAGACATTCCCGACACAGATAGCTGCGAATGTTATTCCGTGGATCGGAGATGTAAAGGATAATCTGTATACTTCAGAGGAAATGAAGATGCAGAACGAGGGAAGAAGGATCATGCACCTTCCGGAGCTGCTTGTTACATGTACCTGTGTAAGAGTGCCTGTAATGCGCTCCCATTCCATTGCGGTTACCGTTCGCACAGAGAGAAAGGTCACCATTGAGGAGGCAAACGAGGCAATCAGGAATTATCCGGGAGTGAAGCTTATTGAGGATATTGAAGGACGCAGCTATCCGACACCGCTCGATACTACCGACCAGGATCTGGTATATGTAGGAAGAGTAAGAGATGACCTTACATGCGATAACGGTCTGACTCTCTGGTGCTGCGGCGATCAGGTAAGAAAGGGAGCTGCAAGCAATGCCGTGCAGATCATGAAAAAGCTTATTGAGAGAGCCTGAAAAAAAGAAAAGGGCTGATCATTCGGCACAGAACAAGAATACAGGATCCTGATAAAGGGTCATGCGGGAGCCGAACAGCAGTAATAAATGACAAAAAATACAGTCTGTCGTCAAGTTTTATAAGAACTGGAGCGGCAGACTTTTTGTAAAGAAACCGAAAACGGCATAAATAAATTGTGTTTTTAAAGAAGGTAGTAACTGAATAGTTACCGAAGGTCGTAAATGAAGAAAAGAACCAGGCTTGAACTGATAGTATTCGTAGTAGCGGCAGTGATATTTTTCTTTCAGCTTTTTTCAGAAAGAAACGGAGCAATCGAAGCCTCTCCGAAGCAAAGCGAAGCGATATCGGCTGAAAGGCTGATAGATAATGAGAAAAATGCTTCGATAAAAGAAGCAACCGAATCGAAGGAAGAGATCGGTTCAGAAACGACAGACTTAAAGGAAGAGAGCAGAGCAGACGCATCCGAATTGAAGGAAGAGATCAGTTCGGAAACGACGAGCTCAAATGAAGAGAATGCAGCAGAGGAGATCATAGAGAACGGAGAGTATACAGCTGCCGGAGATGTGGCGGTCTATCTTCACCTGTTCGGGCATCTGCCCTCAAACTATATCAGAAAAAATGATGCCAAGGCTGCCGGATGGGATCCGGATGAAGGAAATCTGGATCGGGTCTGTCCCGGAAAGATCATCGGCGGTGACAGGTTCGGTAATTATGAAAAAAAGCTTCCGGAGAAAAACAATAGAAAATATTTCGAGTGCGATGTAAATTATGACAAAGATTACGGATATAGAGGTCAGGAAAGAATAATATTCAGTAATGACGGTCTGATCTACTATTCCGGTGACCACTACAATACATTTGAATTGCTATACGGAGAACCATGATGAAAAAAATATTGCTTGATTTCGGAATTCCTTCAACAAAGGAGGAAACACAGGAGTATATTGCCGATAAAATGGGCTTTTCGGAAAAATACGGAAAAAATCTTGATGCACTTTACGATGAGCTTACCGGGATATCGGAGCCTGTCGCAGTGGGGATATTTCTTCCTGTTGACGACTATGAGCCGGATATCGATCTTCTGGTATATTTTGACAGTGTCGGGGAAGTCTTTTCGGATGCGGAGAGGGACAACCCTTATCTGGCTGTGATCTTCGGTGACATCACTCTTAATCCGGAGTTTGAGGATCGCTTCGGCGAAGCCGGCGATGACGGTTATGAAGATCCGTATCTGACTGATATGCTGAAAAATACCGGCAGCTCCGGCTTTAAAGCCGGGTCGCGGACATCGGAGGATGAGGGTATTGATGAGGATGAGCTGCCGATGATAGGTGAAAAGGGTATTATCCTGCTGGATATCGGGAAGTGATCGATGAACAAATGGTTTCTTTATACAAAAAGGGCTGATTTTGCTGCGATCGGAAAGCGTTTCGGGATCGATGCCGTAACGGCAAGGGTCATCAGGAACCGGGACATCGTGGAGGACGGCGATATAGATATGCTGCTGAACGGCGGAACGGAAATGCTGTATGACGAGAGGCTGCTTCCGGATATCGAAGAGGCTGCTGACATCCTGGCAGAGGCTGTAAAGAAAAAGGAAAGGATCAGAATAGTCGGAGATTATGATATTGACGGTGTCTGTTCGACATATATCCTTCTGATGTCACTGAGAAAGGCCGGTGCGCAGGCAGATGCCAGAATACCGGACAGAATCAGGGACGGATACGGTATAAACTCAAAGATAGTGGAGGAAGCGATAGATGACGGAACAGACATTATTCTGACCTGCGACAACGGAATCGCGGCCATAGAGGAGCTTGCTGCCGCAAAGAAGAGCGGTCTGCGGGTGATAGTCACCGATCATCACAGCATCAGACAAAGGGAAGACGGCTCAGAGCTGCTGCCGGAGGCGGACGCCGTGGTGGATGTGAAGCGAAAAGACAGCAGATATCCTACACAGGAGATCTGCGGAGCTGTAATTGCATGGAAGCTTATAAAGAGGCTCGGAGAAAAGCTCGGAGCTGACAGAGATGAATGGCTCTCGCTTTTAGAATTTGCAGCCGTTGCCACAGTCGGGGATATTATGCCTCTTACAGGTGAAAACAGGATAATAGTCAGAGAGGGACTGAAGCGTCTTAACAGTGCGGAAGGACCTGTAAATTTGGGACTCGGCGTGCTGACCGAGAGCCTCGGACTGAAGGGAAAGGCAATAGATACCTATCATATCGGCTTTGTGATAGGTCCCTGCATCAATGCCGGAGGCAGGCTGGAAAGCGCAGATATAGCTTTGCGTCTCTTTTTATCAGAGGACAAAGCAGAGGCGGAAGTATTATCACGGAAGCTCATACAGCTCAACGAAGAACGCAGACAGATGACGGAAAAGGGCGTTTCGGACGGTATCGAAATAATCGAAGGATACTGTTCTGAGGATAAGGTGCTTGTGGTTTATCTTCCCGGGCTTCACGAATCTCTTGCGGGTATAGTTGCAGGCAGACTTAAGGAAAAATACTACAGGCCGTGCATAGTTGTAACGGATGCGGTAAACGGATTAAAGGGAAGCGGAAGATCTATAGAGTCCTATGATATGTTTGAAGGTCTGTGCAGAGCATCGTCCCATCTCACAAAATTCGGAGGGCACAGGATGGCGGCGGGGCTGAGCCTGAGTCCCGGGGAGCTGGAGCCGTTAAGGCGTGAACTGAATGATAATTCCGGACTGGAGTCCGAGGATTTTGTAAAGAAGATATGGATCGATGCCGCTATGCCGCCGGCGTATGTTTCCGAGAGGCTTATTAACGAGCTGGAGATGCTCGGTCCGTTCGGACCCGGCTTTGAAAGACCTTTGTTTGCGTGTAAGAGTATCCGGGTTCTGGAAAAAAGAGTTCTTGGGAAGCATAGAAATGCTCTGAAGCTGAGAATAGCAGACGGATACGGAAGATGCTTTGATGGGATCATGTTCGGAGATGCCGATGAGCTGATAAAAACCATTCCCTGTGATACAGAGTGCTCTGTTCTGTATTATCCGAAAATCAATGAATACGGAGGAAGAAAAAGCATTCAGCTGGAGATCAGGGAATTCAGCAAATGAAACGCTTTTATGAGAAAAAATGCATTATGTCATAAAAATGCATTGATGTTTGCAAAATTGCATAATTTGTAGTATAATCTCAAGAAAATTAAATATGTAAATGTCATGGCTATCACCTACAGAGTAAAGGAGATCAAAAGTGTCACAGGCTTCGAATGAATCACGAGAAGATTATATCGAATCGATACTTATCCTGAAACGTCGGAAGGGGGCTGTCAGAAGCATTGATATTGCCAATTATTTTGGTTATTCCAGACCAAGTGTGAGCAGAGCTGTCGGGATTCTGAAAAAGGACGGACTGATCTATGTGGACGCAAACGGATACATAGAGCTTACCGTGGAAGGACTTAGACTGGCAGAAAGTGTTTATGACCGCCACCGGACACTGAGTGAGTTTTTAGACAGGATCGGAGTGAGCGCAGATACCGCAGAGAAGGATGCCTGCAGGATTGAACATGTTGTCAGTCAGGAAAGCATGGACAGAATATCCGAATGGATAAGCGGAGAAAACGAACAGTAAGGCGGCTCCGCACAGCAAACCTCCGGTAAATATTACCCCTGTCATAGAATTCCGGCGTCAGGTCCGGAGGTGCTCAGACTGATATTAGCGGCAGGCAACATATTTATATAAAATTTATTTGACAAATTCCGTTTATGTGATACAATATCTCTTGCGTCTGAAGACCGTGCACTAGTAGCTCAATTGGATAGAGCGTTCGGCTACGGACCGAAAGGTTGGGAGTTCGAGCCTTCTCTGGTGCATTCAGATCGGAACCGGTTTCTTTAATGAAGCCGGTTTTTTTTCGCCCATGAGTCAGCAGCGGTTTTAAGGAGGCATCACTTCCCGGCATGAGAATATACCGGAAGATAAACGGTATGGGAATTGTCTGGAAGTCCTCTTGATGGTAGAATCATATAGACATGATTACGAATGACCCGGCGTCGAAAACCGGATCGGGTTTTCCGGAGGATAAAAATGGCATACGCAGATGAAGTATTTATAAATATGTGCAGAAGTATTCTGGAAAACGGACAGGATACGAGCGGAGAAAAGGTAAGACCCCGCTGGCCGGACGGTACAAAGGCATATACAGTAAAGAAATTCGGTGTGGTCAACAGATATGACCTCAGAAAAGAATTTCCCATTCTGACTCTCAGAAAGACCGCGCTCAGATCCGCTGTCGATGAGATACTGTGGATATGGCAGAAAAAATCCAACAATATAGAGGA
The DNA here is from genome assembly GCA_029100885.1 of Clostridiales bacterium. Classification (GTDB taxonomy): domain Bacteria; phylum Bacillota; class Clostridia; order Lachnospirales; family Lachnospiraceae; genus Avilachnospira. Next base: position 19,559 of record JAQXPY010000082.1, read on the forward strand.
TCTTAATTCTCACATATGGGATGAGTGGGCAGACGAAAACGGAAGTATAGGGAAGGCCTACGGATATCAGCTGGGAATAAAGCACCAGTACAGAGAGGGAATGTTCGATCAGGTGGACAGAGTGCTCTATGATCTGAAAAACAATCCATACAGCAGAAGGATCATGACAAATATCTATAATTTTGAAGATCTTCATGAGATGAATCTGTACCCGTGTGCATACAGCATGACCTTTAACTGCACAAAAAATCCCGAGACCGGACGCCTTGTGCTTAATGCAGTACTGAACCAGAGATCCAATGATGTCCTTGCCGCCAACAACTGGAATGTAGTGCAGTATGCGGTGCTGATGCATATGATGGCACAGGTCAGCGGAATGGAGGCCGGAGAGCTTGTTCACATGATAGCCGATGCCCATATTTACGACAGGCATATACCTCTGATAGAAGAGCTTATTGCCAGAGAGCCGTATCCGGCTCCGACATTCAGGCTCAACCCGGAGGTGAAAAACTTTTATGATTTTACCGTAGATGACATCGAGCTTGAAAACTACAGATACGGAGAACAGATAAAGGACATCCCGATCGCCATATGAGAAAAGCCTTACCTATTCAGCACAGGACTGAACAGAAAACGGAAATGTGCGTGCATATTTCCGTTTGATGTGAAGGACGGTGTCTGAGGAGCAGACGGCAAAGGCATGAGCAAACAAAGGAGCGAAGCGACGGCTTTGCGAATGCCATTGCGGGTGCTGAATAGGTGATAAAGGAAGTAAAGGCATGAGCAAACAAAGGAGCGAAGCGAACGGCTTTGCGAATGCCATTGCCTGTGCTGAATAGGTGATAAAGGAAGCAAAGGCATGAGCAAGGAGAGAGCGGAAGCGAACGGATTGCGAATGAGCATTGCCTGTGCTGAATAGGTGATAAAGAGAGCAAAGGCATGAGCAAGGAAGCAAAGGCATG
>JAQXPY010000083.1 GCA_029100885.1 Clostridiales bacterium
GACTTATCCATGTTTCCAAGCAGCGCAGGCAGCATCTCTATCACTGTCACACTGCATCCGAAGGCATTCATAATACTTGCAAACTCGCAGCCAATTACTCCTCCGCCTATTATCGCTAATGAACCAGGCATATCCTTAAGACTGAGAAGCTCTGTGCTGTCGATGACCCTGTCACCGTCTGTTCCCGGGATAGGCGGCACCGCATTGGAGGAGCCGGCAGCAATAAGAATATTCTTAGCTGAGAAAAGCTCTCCCGAGCTTTTGTCCTTGACGGTATTCGCTGACATGATCTCAGCTTCTCCGATGATCACATCCACTTTGTTCTTTTTCAGCAGATATCCGACACCGCTGACCAGTTGTTTTACCACCTGATCCTTTCTGTTTATCACAGCACCGAAATCGATACCGTTTAATGTACTGTTAATACCGTAGCGAGCTGAATTTCTTACTTCATTTGCTGTTTCGGCACTCTGAAATAATGTTTTTGTCGGAATACAGCCTATATTGAGACAGGTTCCGCCCAGATGCTGTTTTTCTATCAGGGCAGTCTTCATTCCGAGCTGTGCGGCACGAATCGCCGCCACATATCCGCCCGGTCCTCCTCCGATGATCACTACATCATAGTTTTTCTGCGGCATGGCTTTACCTCCCGATCACTGAACCAGGAAGAGTTCCGGATTTTCCAGATACTCTTTCATTGTCGTCATTATGCTTCCGAGCTCTCCTCCGTCAAATACTCTGTGATCATAGGTTATCGAAAGCACCATCATCGTACGTATGCAGATCTCTCCGTTATATACCGCCGGCTTCTCTGTGCATCTTCCGAAGCCCATGATGCAGCTCTGCGGCGAAGGCAGTATAGGGTTGAAATTATCTACAGGGAATACTCCCATGTTCGTAATGGTAAATGTTGCTCCGGTCTGATCTGCGGCAGTAAGCTTTCTGTCACGGGCTCTGTCGACCAGATCCTTAAGACCCCTGGACAGCTCCACAAGGCTCATGGTGTCGGCATCCTTCAGTACCGGGCTAACCAGTCCGTAGTTTGTTGCAACCGCCATGCTCAGGTTTACATAAGGATACTGAATGATCTCTGTATCAGTATAGGAAGCATTTGCAAGAGGGTGTGACCTGAGCATCTTGACAGCCGCATAGGACAGCATGTCATTCATGGTTATCTTTGTTCCAAGCTGCTTCTCTTTATTCTTGAGTCTGTTTCTCATGGCTGTCAGCTCGGTGACATCTATCTCAACGCTGTCGCTCGTCTGTGCCATGGAATGAAGACTGTTGAACATATTTTTCGCAATAGCCCTGCGGATAGGAGTAAGTGGAATGCGCACCGGTTCTCTCACTGCTCTTTCAGCCGGAGCCGAAGCCGGGAGCTCTGCTGCTTTCTGCGAGGTATAGGCTTCAATGTCCTTTGCCACGATCCTTCCCTTAGGACCGCTGCCCTTTACCAGTCCAAGATCCACACCTGCCTTTTGAGCCAGCTTTCTCGCTAACGGACTCGCATATACCCTTCCGCTCCTGTTTTTTTCAGCCGGTTCAGCTGCCGGAACAGCTCCTGCTGTTTTTTCTGTATCGGAAGCCTGCTGCCTGTCCGATGCCAAAGCAGACGATACTGTATTTTTGGCTGCTCCTGTACCCGATTTTTTAATTGCCTCGTATGCGTCATTATTTTCCGCAAGGAATGCGATCGGATTTCCAACTGCAACTGTGTCTCCTTCGGCTGCGATCAGATGAATGATTCCTGAGCCCTTTGATTCAAACGGCATCGTTGTCTTTTCACTCTCGATCTCGGCAATGACCTGTCCCTTGGATATAGTATCGCCCTCCTTAACAAGCCATTTATCAAGAGTGTTTTCCGTATTTGTAAGTCCTGTTTTAGGCATTACCACTGCTTCGGCTGGTATTTCTTCCGCCTTTAATGCCGGACTGTTGTTCTCCTGCGCTGCCTGACTCGATTTTTCCTGTTCACCCGACGATACGGCTGCTTTACTTCCCGATCCGCTGCAGATCGCGGCATACTCTGCCTCATCGTCTGCCGCAACGGCTATCGGGCTTCCCACAGAAACCGTTTCTCCCTCCTTGGCAGTTAGATGAATGATTCCGTCTGCCGGACTTTCAAACGGCATTGTAGTCTTCTCGCTTTCGATCTCCGCAATGACCTGTCCCTTTTTTATTGCCTCTCCCTCTTTTACCAGCCACTTGTCAAGAGTATTTTCTGTGTTGGTAAGACCGGTCTTAGGCATAATTATTTCCATACTCATTTTCATCTACCTCTTTCAGAAAAGTGACCTTACGGCTGCTGTGATCTTGTCAGGATTAGGAACAGCCTTTGCTTCCAGCTTAAGATTGTACGGAAGCGGAACATCCAGAGCTGCCACTCTGGTTATAGGTGCATCCAGCTCGTCAAAGATCATTTCCTGAAGGCTTGCGGACCAGTCGGCGCCGAGTCCTCCGCGCAGATTTCCCTCTTCGACAATTACGCATCTGTGGGTCTTTCTGATTGAATCGCAGACCGCAGCATAATCAAAAGGAAGGATGGTACGCGGATCTATCACCTCTGCGCTGATTCCCTGAGCCTCGAGTGCTGCG
>JAQXPY010000084.1 GCA_029100885.1 Clostridiales bacterium
CATACGCTTGTTTCTCTCCATGGTCCTGAGGATATCCACCGCAGTATCAGGCTCCATGTGATTGATAACAGCGGCAGCCTTCTTGAGATCCATCTCATCCAGATACTCTCTGGCTTCATCCTCGTCGGCATATTCAAGAATGCCTGAAAGTGTGGCTATACTCAGCACCCTGTAGACTTTTTTTCTGTAGAATGCAGTCAGCTGTGCCAGGACATCTGCAATATCGCTCTCGTGATAATCACTGAGTCTGTCTCGCAGGGTCTTAGGCGATGCATTGCTCTTGATAATGGCAGAGATCTCCGAGCCGTAATCCGGCTTTTCAATGATCTCCTCCTCTTCCTCCTTTTCGTCTCCGTTATCTCTGTCTTCGAATATATCCTCTATACTGTCTAATAACTCTTCTTTTTTCTCTGCTTCAGCCTTTTCTGCTTCAGCCTTTTCTGCTTGCTTTACTTCGGCTTCCTCTTTTTCCGTTTCCTCCGAAGCCTTCAGCTCCTTTGCCGCTTTCTCACTGCCGATATCTGCGATATCCGCATGCCGGTCTTTTCCGGCTGCTTCTGTGTCACCAGCCTCAAAGGAACGGCTGATCTTTGTCTCCCTGACCTCCATCAGCTCATCTTCTCTGTTTACCAAATCCGTATCCTCCTTTTCTTCCAAAATACACTGGAATAATCAGGTACCTCCTCCTGATACGGATCATCGCCGGATATGACCTCAGATCGCTTTAAATACAACAAAAAGCAGATCAAAAGTGTCCCGGCATTGAGCTTCGATCCGTATCAAATTGGTACTTCGACTATGCCCGTCGCTGCCGTCCACTTTTTTCACCTGCCTTTTCTGATTTCTTAATTTCTATATCGGCATCGGGCGAATAAAAAATGCTTCTGCACGCTATATCTGCAGCTTCATTCATTATTCTGCCTTTTGCAGTTTATTTCATAATTATTTCCTCTTTACCGCCTGTTTTCTACCTCGCCTCTGACGCATACACATCATACTATTGTGCGCAGTTTCGGAGCCGAATCATGTCTTGTCAGCATCGGTACCATTGGTATCATAATATTTCAAAAAAAAAATATCAAGTCAATTTTAAGCAAAGAGATTATTGCTTACTTTTTCCGAATAAAACAAAAGATCCCCGCAGTACATTCGCTGCGGGAATCCGTAATACATTATTCATGCTCAGGCAATGTTTTTATTTTATTTAAGACAGAGCGGCTATCTGCTCCCTGACCTTCCTCATCATATCCTCATAGGTCGCAAGCTTAGCCCTTTCCTCCTCGATCTTGGCAGCCGGCGCCCTGGAGATAAATTTCTCATTGGAAAGCATGCCCTTTGATCTTGCCAGCTCTGACTCAAGCCTGTTTTCCTCTTTCTTAAGTCTCTCCAGCTCCTTTGCCGTATCTACCAGCTCGCTGAGAGGAATGTAAACGGAAACTCCAGAGGTAACAGCCGATACCGCGTTATTGTCGATTCCCTCTCTGTCCGGAAGCACCCTGACCTCGGAAGCCTGAATAAGGGATGCAAATACATCTTTGGCTGCCTCGAAGGAAGTCCTTGTCTCCTCCTTGTCGCTGACGATATATACCGGGATCTTCTTTGACGGCGGAACATTCTTCTCGGCTCTGATGCCTCTGACTGCTCTGACAGCCTCCTTCAGTCCCTCTATCTGAGCCGCATCCTCTCTGAAGCACCAGCTGTCGCTGTACTCAGGATACCGCGAGATCATGATGCTCTCCTCATCGGTAAGATTTACAAATATCTCCTCTGTAATAAACGGCATAAACGGATGGAGCATCTTAAGTCCGTTTACAAGAACTGTGTGTACCGTCCAGACTGCTGCCGATCTGGTCTGCTCATCCTCACTCCTGAGTCTTGACTTGATCATCTCAATGTACCAGTCACAAAGCTCATCCCAAAGGAAGCTTGTAACATTATCAAGGGCCACTCCCAGCTCGAAGCTGTCCATATTTCTTGTCACCTTGTCAGTGAGATCATTGAGCATGGAAAGTATCCATCTGTCTTCCTTTTCCAGCCTGATCTCCGACGGGATGACTCCGTATTCGGAATTGAGCAGATCCTTGACATTATCTCCTGCCTTCTCGGCATTCATCATTATGAATCTTGCTGCATTCCATACCTTGTTCGCAAAATTTCTTGCATTGATGACCTTCTCATCTGTGAAACGCATATCATTTCCGGGAGCATTTCCCGTAAGAAGGGCAGCTCTCAGGGCATCGGCTCCGTACTGCTCCACGATCAGCAGAGGATCGATACCGTTGCCGAGAGATTTACTCATCTTCCTGCCTAACGCATCTCTTACCAGACCGTGGATCAGTACCGTATCGAACGGACATTCGCCTGTCTGCTCATAGCCTGAGAATACCATCCTGATGACCCAGAAGAAAATGATGTCATAGCCTGTTACGAGCACATCGTTAGGATAGAATTTCTTAAGAGTCTCCGTCTGCTCCGGCCAGCCCAGGGTCGAGAACGGCCAGAGTGCCGATGAGAACCATGTATCCAGAGTATCCGGATCCTGGGTAAATGCCTTTGATCCGCATTCACATACCTCAGGCGCAGCCTCTCCCACATGTAGCTTTCCGCAGCTGTCGCAGTAATACGCCGGAATACGATGTCCCCACCAGAGCTGACGGCTGATGCACCAGTCCTTGATATTGTCCACCCAGTTCATGTATGTCTTGGAATAGTTCTCAGGAACTATCTTAAGCTCTTTGCTCTCGAGTGCATGACGGCAGTGATCAGCAAACTTATCCATCTTAACAAACCACTGAGGCTTGATCATAGGCTCGATGGTCGTATTACAGCGGTCATGGGTTCCCACACTGTGGGTATGAGGAACGATCTTG
>JAQXPY010000085.1 GCA_029100885.1 Clostridiales bacterium
GAGCTTAAGGCCTGCTATCTGAGAGCATTCTACGGCAACGAGAAGTTTGAGCAGAAGTACGGTAATGTGCTTGAGCTGGAGGTTAAGCTTCCTGTTGAGACTCACGCAGCATATCCGCTCGGACTGTCAGCTGATCTCGGCCTTGATAAGGTTGGTGGTTTCAATTGATGAACACCTTCAATGTTCCGGGAAAGATATACTTTAAAGACGGTTCTGCAGGGGTCGCTCTCCGGGAACTGACCGAGATATATCATTATAAAAGAGTATTGATCATTACAGGTGCCGCCTCTTATGCCGGCGGCACCGCATCCGGGATAATGAATATGCTTGAGAAGAACGGTCTCAGCGTTGCGGAGTATCTTGTTGAAAATGCTCCGGTCACAACGGGAGATCTCAGGGCGGCGGTTCAGAAGCTTCGCGAATTTGAGCCGGATGCAGTTATAGGCATCGGCGCAGGCGAGATAATGAATGCGGCAAAGCTTCTCAGGATCCTGGGTGAGAATACAGAGATCGATCCATGCGATCTCGCCGGAATAGAAGCTGCGGCAGCAGTTTATGCAGGCGGCGGAAATCGAAAATGCATGCTGGTGCTGATGCCGACATCCTTTGGCGACGGAGCACAGAACACTTCCTTTGCGGCGGTGAGCGACGAGGAAGGACTGCATTACCTCAAGGGAATTCGATTTATTCCGGAAATGACAGTGACCGATGCGCAGTTTGTTAAGGGAAAGAGCCCTGAGGCGGTGAAGGATGAAGCCGGGCAGCTTCTCGGACTGGCTGTAAGAGCTTTCCTTAATAATGAAAGCTGTGAGTACACGGACGGACTTCTTACGGAAGCGATCTTTTCGGTACTGAGGTACCGGGAGGCTGCGGCAGCAGGAAGACCTTCGGCACTGGAAAAGCTTCATAACGCATCCACTATTGCAGGCAGCACCTTCAGCAATATCTATACCGATGGTGCGGCGCTTCAGGACAGCAGCCTTCCTGCGGGAGATGAGCTTTCCGAAGAGGCAGCCGAGAAGCTTGACAGGCTTGCTGAAGAATACGGCTGCAGCGGAGGCACCGAGTTCATGGAGCTTCTTACAAGATAAAAAATAAAATAACAGAGCGTTCGCACGGTCGCGGGAGCATATCCTGTGAGTGCGGGCGCTCTGTTTTTATGCCGGGTGCACATGGCTGCACTCTTTCTTCAAAAGAATGAAGCTCCGGCCGCATATAGGAATAAGTACTGCATCAGGTACTTTTCGACACGGTATGCTCAGTTGGGCAGCTGGCAGGACAACCGGTTGGACAGTCAGATGACGATATCCTCTCTTGGGAAGCCGCGGCGTATGACCGCGTAGTATACGGACATGACGATGACTGCCAGTACCCATGAAACAGGCCATGCCATAATGATAAATGTGTATTCGTTTACTATCGGGCAGAGTATAAGCAGCCAGATCATACGGAAGCCGCAGACAAATATCATTGTAATGACCATAGGCGCGAGGGACCTGCCCATACCGCGGATGACATTTGACAGAACGCACATGGTGGCGTCAAGGAAATCCGTAAGAACAATGATCTCGAGTCTTTTTGCGCCTATCTCTATGACTGCGGGATCGCTGTTGTAAAGTCCGAGAAGCTGAGTTTTAAAGGTGACAAACAGTATACCTATCGAAATGCTCATGCATATGGAGGAAAGGATCAGTATGCGCATCACTCTGTCAGCCCTGTGATACTTTCGGGCGCTGTAATGCTGGCTGGTAAAGGTTGCGGCTGCGATACCGTTGGCATTCAGGAATGCCAGCTGGAAGCCCTCCAGACTCTGGGAAGCTGAGTTTCCCGCAACGCAGACAGAACCGAAGGCGTTTACCGAGGACTGTATCATGATATTCGGGATGGTAAACAGACTATTCTGCAGAGCCACCGGAAGTCCGAATTTTATGATATCCGCCACTACGGAACGATTCAGGTTGATCTGAGAAGGAATCAGTCTGAGACAGGACTCCTCTCTGAGAAGCGCTGATATTACAAGCAGAGCCGAGATATAGTTGGATACCGTTGTTGCTATTGCGACTCCCGCAACTCCCATATTAAGGATCACTACGCTGACGATATTGAGAACAAAATTCACTACGCCTGCCGCAATGAGATAATACATAGGCCGCTTAGTGTCGCCTATACTCCTTAAGATGGCAGCGCCGAAGTTATATATTACCGATGCCGGAATACCGAGGCAGTATATATAAAGGTAAAGCGCGGCCATATCAATGATGTCCTCAGGCGTGCCGGTCACTATCAGCATCGGTTTTACCGTGGCAAAGCCGAACACCAGAAAGAATATGCCGCAGATAAAGGAAAAGCCCACGGAAGTATGGACTATTCCGGAGACCCTGGAGGTGTTTCCGGTGGCGTACGCTCCGGCAACCTCGATATTGACGCCGGTCGCAAGACCGACATAGATCTGCAGATACAGGTTTACAAGGGCTGTGGTGGAGCCGACGGCCGCCAGTGCCAGAGCGCCGGCAAACTGTCCGACAATGATGACATCCGCCGCATTGAAAAGAAGCTGGAGGATATAACCCATTGCCAGCGGAATAATGAAGGAGATGTATTTTTTAAAGATCGGTCCCTCAAGGATATCGATCTCGTGAGAACTGCGGTTTGCCATAATAAATACTCCATGTGATCCGATATGCGAATATAAGCCGTTTTCGGATCGAAGCTAAGAAATAGAATGACCAATGCCGAAGGATATGCGGCGTTACAGCTGAAAAAACATACACTCAAAAAAACATTAAACGCAGAAAAACTCAGCCCATTCTGACTGAGTCTTTATGACGCCAACGAGAATCGAACTCGTGTTACCACCGTGAAAGGGTGGTGTCTTAACCGCTTGACCATGGCGCCGTACGCCCCAACCAGGACTTGAACCTGGGACCCCCTGATTAACAGTCAGATGCTCTAACCAACTGAGCTATTGAGGCAAACTGCTTAGACAGCGAATAAATTATATTAGATAGAAAGAATTATGTCAAGAAGGAATATCGGTTTTCGGAATTTTCAGAATTTTCGGATATTTCAGAATTTTTGATTTTTCGGAATTTTCGGGTCTTTCGGAATTTTTGATCGTGAGGCCGTAGTCGTGTGCTATAGCCTCTGTTTTTGTATAAACAAAAATTTGCCCTCAAGAGAGCATAAGAGTATAATTACTAAGTCGAATCGGACGGGCAGAAAAACAGGCTTCCTTAAGATGGAGGGAGAAATCGTATGGAGCTGCGTCATTTGAGATATTTTCTTGCGGTAGCGCAGGAGCTTAATTTTACCAGAGCTGCCCAGCTGCTGTGCATAGCACAGCCACCGCTGTCAAGGCAGATACAGGATCTGGAGAATGAACTTAACGTCAAGCTGTTTATCCGCAAGCGGCATGCTCTTACCCTGACAGAGGAGGGGGAGCTTTTCCGCCAGTATGCGATACAGGTGCTGGATCTAATCGACAGATCCACAGCCGAGGTCAGGGAAATGAAGCAGGGACTGCAGGGAACAGTGGAGCTTGCCTCTGTCGAGGGTCATGCGCCAAGGCTGATAGCAGACTGGATCGCTGCGTTTGCAGCGGAAAATCCCCATGTTCAGTACAATCTGTGGAACGGCAACGCCGATGATGTCTGCGCCAGGGTAATGAACAGTCTCTGCGATATAGCGGTGATAATGGAGCCTCATAACGAGGAGGGGCTCAACAGCATTCCGGTATACAGCGAGAGCTGGGTCGCCCTGATCCCGGAGACACATCCGGCAGCGCAGGGAGACGGAAGTATCGATGTAAAGGAGCTTGCGGGCTGCGATCTTATCATCCCATCGAGATTCTCGAGACAGGATGAGATCATGGGATGGTTTTCGGGGATAAACCCTATGCCGCGTATCCGCGCCAGGATGGCCCACATGCTGAGTGCCTATGAGCTTACAAGAAAGGGCATCGGCATCGCCATATATCCGGCGGCTGCCGGCGAGGCAGTCAGTCTGGACGGCGTTGTGATCAGAGAGCTTAAGCCGGGCAGAAGCGCGGATTACAGTCTTGTATGGAATAAATACAGGACACTGCCCCATGCAGCTGAGGAGTTTCTGAAAATTGCCGGTGAAAGAGCTCTCATGCCGCATGGGTCGGAGGGATAATATAATGGTAATAAAGAAAAACTGCATCTGTACGCCGGTCGGCAAGAACCGGCCGCTTCATATATATCTTCCGGAGGGCTATGAGGAGTCGGAAGAACAGTATCCGGTAATGTATTTTTTTGACGGTCACAACCTGTTCAGCGATGAAGACGCCACCTACGGAAAATGCTGGGGGCTGAAATCGTTTTTAGACAGCTGGGACAAGCCGATGATAATAGTTGGCTTTGAATGCGGACATGAGGGGGACGAGAGACTGTCGGAGTACAGCCCGTATTATTTCAACAGTAATTATATAGGCAGGGTAGACGGCATAGGCGATGAGATACTTAGGTGGATCACCGGGGAGGTCAAGCCTATGATCGACAGTGAATACAGGACTTATTATTTCAGAGAGGCAACAGGCATAGGCGGCTCCAGTATGGGAGGGCTGATGGCGCTGTACGGAGCAGTACGCTTCAACAGATTCTTTTCCAAGGCGGCCTGCCTGTCACCGACGGTCATTCCCTGCTACCGAAAGCTTAAGGCAGATATAAGGAATGCAAAGCCGGATCCGGATACGAGGCTGTGGCTTTCCTTCGGAGAATCGGAAGCCTTTGCCAGACATAAAGGCAGAAGGACCCTGGAGGAGACAAAGACCTTCCGCTATAATACAGAGTTCAGGGAAATGCTGGAGAACAAAGATGTATCGGCAAAGCTCCACATCCAGAAAAAGGGCAGACACTGTGAGGCTGACTGGGAGAAGCAGATACCGTTGTTTATGGATTATCTGTGGAAGTAAAATGTCAGGACGAGACAGTGCCTCATTCAACCATGTCGGGATGGATAGACGAGCCTGACTCGGAGTAAGGCCCGACGGGCAGGTTTTTAACCATGTCGGAACAGGAGGACAAGGCCGACTCAGAATAGGGAGTGAATAGCAGTATTCTTTATCAGGACGGAATGGACAGACGAGCCTGACTAAAAGTCAGATCCGAAGAGCGGTAATTTTTTAACTGAATACAAAAAACAGACAGTATATGGAGATTTTTACTATTGTTCTTGATTGAAAATCG
>JAQXPY010000086.1 GCA_029100885.1 Clostridiales bacterium
TATCCATACATGTACTGCCTATATCGTATTTAGCCATTGCTTCCTTACGGGTAAGCTCTTGTGTAACAACTTGACGTCCGATATCTATTCGTTCGTCTTTAGTGTATTTCATGTGACACCTCCATGAATAGAAATATCGTAGGTGTGATTACTGAATAACTAAGATGTTACTCTCATATAAAAGTAATGTCTACAATATGTGGGTTGGTGTCTACTTTTAGCTTACCACTTCAGTATGTGTCAAATAGAACCGTCCCCGTTGACACCCGTTAGCTTTGTTATATATCGTTTCGTTACGCCCAAGAGTTCTGCGGCTTCCTTTGTCGTATAATACTTCATACGCTTTGCTCCCCTCTTTCGCTGTATACTGATTATAGCATGCGGTTCTCATATTTCCATCATTCAGTTCTCATTATCTGACTTTAGTTCTCGTTTTTTTTGTTCAGTTCCCGTTTAATAAACTATACTTTGAGAATCTGATGATAAGACGGCAGACTTATTCAGACGCCGGAAAACATAAAACATAAGTTAAGATTGACAGAACAGATAGAAGATATTATTATTTTACCCTATATAAATACTGTGTTAATGGAAAATATGGAGAATGCTTTAAGGCATGAATTTGAAAGGATCTGGGAGATAGCGAAGGAAAACGGCATCGCGGCTGTGACGGAGGGCTCCAATACCGATGACAACGGAGATTACCGTCCGGGACTGATCGCAGTTCTGGAGCTGGGAGTCAAGAGTCCACTCAGGGAAGCAGGACTTAGCAAGGATGAGATAAGAGAGCTGTCCAGAAGGCTGGGACTTCCTACCTGGAACAAGCAGTCCTTTGCCTGTCTTTCCTCGAGATTTGTTTACGGCGAGACCATCAGCGAGGAAAAGCTGGCCATGGTGGATAAGGCAGAGCAGCTGCTGCTGGATCTGGGATTCCATCAGGTGCGGGTTCGCATTCACGGCCTGCTGGCCCGTATCGAGATAATGCCGCAGGAATTTGACAGGCTGCTGGCAGAGAATGTGAGGAAAAAAATCTATACAGAGCTCAAAGCCTTCGGCTTTACATATGTTACGATGGACCTGATAGGATACCGTACAGGCAGCATGAATGAGACCCTGAAGCTGAACCGATAATCGATAACAGAGAGCATTGGCAATGATGCGTACACAATCTGTACACATTTGTATGCTAACATCTGTAGCCATCGGCAGATATCAGGCTCATACAGGATATGAGGCGTTCGGAAATGAGCAGTTCAGGTAAAATAGTTAGACACGGCAGAATAAAGAGAATAATGAAGATCCCGGCATTGGCGCTTATGATACTGATGCCGGTCATTTCTTTTGCGGTATTTGAAAGCATCACGGGATGCATAGGAAACATCACAGGCAAATATATCGGGCTCAATCTGCTGTTCTATTATGCTGTATATCTGGCGGTGTTTGCAGTTTTCGGAGGGAGCCGCCCGGCGGTGCCTGTCACCTCACTGGCGCTGCTCCTCGTGGGTGCTGCGGAATATTTTACCGAGGAATTCAGCGGACATCCCATAACCGTTCACAGCCTCTTTGCCATCAACACTCTGGGAGAGGTGATAGGCTCCTATTCCTTTGTTCCCACCCTTCCCATGCTGCGGGGCGCAGCAGTGCTCCTTACGGCAAATGTCTTCATTCAGCTGTTTTATCCGTTTAAAAGGCTGACATGGCGGCGGTATATCGCAAGACTGTCCTGCTGCGGCCTTGCTGCCGCACTTATGACAGCATCATTTTTCGTTTATTTCATTCCGCATTATTCTCTTACCATCAATAAATGGGATGCCTCGGAGACCTATGATGAAAACGGCTTCATGTATGCTACAGGCCTTTCGTTGTATTACGGCAGTCTGAGAAAGCCAAACGGTTATTCAAAGGAGGCACTTAACAGCATAGAAAATGCTATTCTGGAATACAGGTCAGAGGCGGATAAAACCGGTACCGGGCAGCAGACTCCGGTGAACATCATCCTGATAATGAACGAGAGCTTTTCGGAGCTGAGGACCGTGGGAGATTATGATGTCAATGAAGAGTATTTTCCGTTCCTCAACAGCCTCTATGAAGCGGACAGGGCAGACAGGGGATATCTGTATGTTCCGGTGTTCGGCTCCGGCACAAGCAGCACCGAATTTGAAGTCCTGATGGGAGATGCGGTTGGCATGCTGCCCTTCAATGTCAATCCTTATACGGATTTTATCAGGGGCACTCCTGGCTCACTGGCCGATACGCTGAAGGCAAACGGCTACAGGACTCTGGCCATGCATCCTATGCCGGGGGAGAATTGGAACAGGAATGAAGCCTACAGGAAAATGGGCTTTGATGAGTTCCTGGATCTGGAATACTATCAGAACAGCACCTGTGAATATCTGAGGAATTTCCTGTCCGACAGATCGGACTATCAATGCATTCTGGATCAGATAAATGGAAAGCAGTCACCTGACGAGAAGCTGTTCGTGTTTAATGTGACCATCCAGAACCACGGGGGCTACGAGGAACAGGAGAAGCTGGAGGGAATGCCTGATATTCGCCTTACAGGAGCGCTGGAGGGAAAGTATCCGATGACGGACCAGTATCTGTCACTGCTGAAGGCGAGCGACGATGCTCTGCAGTATTTTCTCGGGGAGCTGGAAAAATCGGATCAGCCCACTATGGTACTTCTTTTCGGGGATCATCAGCCGAGCGTGGAGGATGAATTCTTTGACGAGATCTATGGTGTCCCGGCAGATGAGGTATCCGAGAGCGAGAAGCTGATGTGGTACCGTACTCCATATTTTGTATGGAAAAACTATGAGGAAAGCGGTACACAGCTGCCGGAGCTAAGCAGTGTATATCTCGGAAACCTTCTGCTTAAGGAGGCGGGAATAGAAGGAACCCTCTTTAACAGCTTTCTGGAAATGCTGAGGGAATATTTCCCTGTAATAAAGAATACCGTCGTGGTGGACAGAGACGGGACACTGTACAGTCTGGCAGACAGCATGGATCCCGTGCTTTGCCCGTATTCCGATATCATGAAGCAGTACAATCTGCTGCTGTATGATCATCTTATCGGAAAGGATATGGATATCTTCCATGTCCGATAGATATAAAAAATCTGAAAAAACCATTTGAAATAGTCGACGGAATCGATTAAAATAACTCGCTGAAAATGATAATAAGCGTGTAGCATGTAAAGCGTAAATCCGGCTTAAGGTGCTGCACGCTTTATTTTTGTTCTTCGAAGCAGCTGCATCAGCACATGACCGCAGGGCAGGAGCTCAGAGCAGCAGAAGGAAGCCCGGCACAGGTTTTAAGCCGACAGACAGAGTCTGACAGGTAAAAGGAGCACAGCACTGCTGCTGCCGTTGTTTTTCGGACTGGACGGAGTATTGTATTCAATGCCGGTGTCGGATATTCTGACATTTGTAATTGCCGTATTTTTGATATATTATTCTTACAGGGAGCTGTCCCGGTGATGAGAAAGATGCGCTGCCGGCTCTGCTGCTGCGGAGCTGCCTTTGGTGCGGCCTGACTTCGATTTGCCGATATGAATATTTTTACAGGATGATCGTGTTTACAGGAGGGCGACAATATGAGCAACAGGATAATAACTATCAGCCGTCAGTTCGGAAGCGGCGGAAGAACTATAGGAAGGCATCTTGGAGAGAAGCTTGGGATCAGGTGCTATGATCAGGAAATGATCGAGAAGATAGCAGCCGAGAGCGGCTTTGCGGAGGATTATATCAAGAAGGAGGGAGAGTATACACAGGGAGGCTGGCTTGCCGGTATCTTTGCATCCCGTGCCTACGGCTCCACCAATCAGGATATCATATGGCAGATGCAGAACCGTATCATAACCGAGCTTGCCGAAAAGGAGTCCTGCATCATAGTGGGACGCTG
>JAQXPY010000087.1 GCA_029100885.1 Clostridiales bacterium
GCGAACATGTTTTTGGTCAGCATCGGACGGTTGTAAGGAAGCTCAGTTTCCTCTGTTATCATGAGGATCCTGCCTGAAGCATCCCTTTCCCTGATGGCTTCGGCTGCATTAAGGGCAGCTGTACCTGAGCCGAGAATGACATAGACGTTATCGGTATCATTTCTGAACTCGACCTTTTCCTCAGATACCGGAATAAAGCTCTCCGGTCCCACTCCGCAGGTCGGGCAAACGGTAACGGAAGCGTCAAATACCGCACCGCAGACAGCGCATTTTACGAGACCGGAGGATACTGACGCCGGCGCAGCTGCTGCAGGTCTTGTCATAAATGCCGCAAAGGCACAGCCGAAGCTGAAGGCATCGATAAGGTCGATACGGTCAGGCTTAAGGCGGACTCTGAAGCCTTCCATCACCTTGAGACCGATCTGTCTGAGACGCTCGGTAAGGTGACTGACCGCTTCGCCGCTCCAGCCGTAGGTGCCGAAGGCGGAAGCATACTTTCCGCCGTGTACAGGCGGATACATATTGATGGTGAGATCCCAGATAGGATTGAGAGCCTCCTGAAGTATGGTCGGGCTTCCGAACAGTATGCCGTCTGCCGCACCGATGGCAGCAAGGACCTCAGCCTTGTCTGAGGTGACCATATCATAGAGAGCTACATCAAAGGCACCCATTGAGCGGATGCCCTCAGCTATTCTCTCCGCCAGCTCTCCAGTGTAGCCGTAGGCGCTTACATATGGGATGACGACCTTCTTGCTTTTAGGCGTATCATCGGCATCAGGAGCGTCCACGCCGCACCAGAGAGCGTACTTCTCATAGAGATCCTCGAGATCCGAATCAAGTACGGGACCGTGACCCGGACATATCATGACCGGCTTCAGCTCGTCTCTGACGAGCTTCAGTGCATCGGTCATATAAGGCCGTGCAAAAGGACCGAGAATGTTGTCAAAATAATACTTGGTCGCCCGCATGTAGCCCTCGTAATCTGTCACGGAGCTTCTGAGAATGCCGTCATGGGCATAATGGGAGCCGAAAGAATCGCAGGTAACCAGTACCCGATCCTCTTCAATGTATGTATATATCGTATCAGGCCAGTGCAGATTAGGTACCGAGAAGAAACGAAGAGTCTTGTCGCCGAGACTTAAGGTATCTCCGTCGGAGACCGGAATAGCATAAAAGTCACGATTGACGATATTTTTCAGAAAATCTATCGCTGTACCGGAGGCAACGATCTTAACGGAAGGATTGAGCTCGAGTATACGCTCAAGGCTTCCCGCATGGTCAGGCTCGGTGTGGTCGACTATGACATATTCGATGCTTTCAAGCGGAACGATCTGCCTGACTGTATCGAGATAGTCATCTGCAAATTTTCCCTTTGCTGTTTCAAACAGCGCAGTCTTTTCGCTGCCTTTTAAAATATAAGAATTGTAGGTGGTTCCGAATTCAGTGTGCATGATAATATCAAACACACGCAGCTCCTTGTCCAGGATACCAGTCCAGTAGAGGCTGCTGTTAAGCTGTTTATAAATCATAGTGCCGACTCCTTTCCTAAAAATATGGTATAACCGATAACCGCTGTGATCCGCACAGGATCACAGCTCTGCTGCATGAACTGCTTTGATCGACAGAGAATAAAGGCGCTGCCGCATAAGCCGTCATACGTGGAATATGATAATGTAAGTATACAGCACTTACGGTATCTGTTCTGTGAAGAAAAAGAATGGAGAGAAGAGAAATAATTCAAAGGATTTAGTGCAGAATGTTCAGAGGCGTTTGACACCGAAAGCAGTTATACCTTACAATCTTAAACAGGGAGAATATTTAGAGAATAATGCTGCGGCCGCTATGCTGCAGCAAGGTTTTTGGAGGAAATATGTTAGAACAGATCAATGCTGTCATCAATGCAATCTCAAACGTGCTGTATCAGCCGTTTATCGTTCCGCTCATTCTTGTGGCGGGAGGCGTGTATTTTACGGTGCGCTGCGGCTTTATTCAGATAAAGCTGTTTAAGGAGGCATGCAGGGTCATCATGGAGAGACCGCACAATGAGGGAAATATTTCCTCCTTCGGAGCTTTGATGGTGTCGACC
>JAQXPY010000088.1 GCA_029100885.1 Clostridiales bacterium
AGACGATCAAAATGCTGCAGTCGGGCGCAGCAGTACAGACGAATCTGCAGATGAGGAAGCTGCATCTGCGTCCGCAGCCGGGGATCCTTTCAGTGTGATTCCTTCAGAGTCGGAAAAAAGGGCATCCGAAAAAGAAATAAAAGAATATCTGAATGACAGCCTGAATGTCAGGGCGGATAAAGTAGAAGTGATCATGAATGCAGGCTCGGAGGCAGCGGAGCTGCTAGGCTTTGTGGGAGAGAGCGATACAGACGAGAGTCCGGCAGAGGCAGACAGTACAGCCAGTACAGAGAATGCAGAGAATGCCGAAAGCATTGAAAATGCCGGAAGCCTTGAAAACACTGCAGAAGATGCTGATACGGAGTTACAGTATTTCGCAGGTCGGGAGACGGCAGAACATGATGACGTGGAACCCGATGCGGACATTATAAATGAAGCGGTGGAGGAAGCGGTATCTTCACTGCCTGAGGATGAGATCCAGGATCTCACCATAGTATATATAGAAAAAAAGGGAATGACCACCAGACAGCTGCTGACAAAGCTGCTCTCGGATCCGAGAGTAGTGTCTGCAGAGCCCGATTACAAATATGAACTGGATGAGAACGGTATATTCGGAACAGAAGCAGCAGACAATACAGAAGCAGCAGCCAATACCGAAGCAGCAGGCACATATGAAGATGAAGAGGATGACCTGCCGGAGGCTGCAGGCGGGGATACAGCAACCTCGAGCATGGACGATATAATGGATCTCACGGATCTCCAGTGGGGCTTCAATCACAGAGGAAATGCCGAAAAATACATGTCCATGTATTACGGCACAGTGGTGCACCAGGGAGCAGACATAGGCATACCGTATTGGAATAACTCTGCTGCGGCAGCAGAAGCAGATGATCTGTCCGCGGAATGGATGGACAGTAACGGAGGCATAAAAGCAGCAAATGCAGACGGCTATGTGGCGGTCATGGATACGGGAATAGATGTAGGTCACCCGGACCTTGAAAATGTGATGGCCGATCTGAGCGGGTATACCACCACGGCCGCCTCAGGCGGAGGACAATACGGAATCAATACCGTGGTCGGGGCAACGGATAAGCAAGATGTGTCGGACCATGTTTCCCACGGCACCCATGTCGCCGGAATCATAGCAGCAGAATGGAACGGAAGAGGCACCAGCGGCGGAGCCAGCGGAGTAAAGCTGATCGCAGTAAAGGCATGTGAAAAAGGCGGCGGCTTCGGATCAAAGGCCATTCTGGACGGCGTGAACTATCTGATCAGACTTCAGAAGGAGATGCTGAGCAAGGGCGAGAAGGGAATCCGGGCTCTCAACTGCTCCTTCGGCGGAGCAAATATCAGTCTGATCCAGGCACTTGCCATGTACAATCTCGGAAAGACAGGTATAGTCATCTGCCAGTCATCCGGAAATGACGGCTACAATGTGGACAAGGTGATGCGTACCTCATCGGCACTGAACCGCAACCCGTATGCTGTGGTAGTTGACAATGACGATGTCCGCGGCAGAAGGACACCGAGCAGCAACTACGGCTATACGACCGATCTGTTCAGTCCGGGCAGGGACATACTGTCAACTGTTCCGCGGAATTATTCGGGCACGGTATATCTGCCGGAGGCAGACAAATACAGAAGCGCCTATGAAACATTTACCGACTACGATTATTACGGCGCTAAGTACAAGGGAACGAAGGCATTCTCAGAGCCGTTCTCAAAGCCTGAAAAGATCGGAAGGATCCTGACCGACAAGGGCTTTGACAACGGAGGAGGCTGTCTGGAGGTAGAGCTGTCCGAGCTGGAGGAAAAGGATAATGCACTGGTATTGTACCTTTCCGTACCGATAGAGGTCGGTGCACAGCCTTCATATATATCCTTCAGAAATTACAGGAGCTTTTCAACGAGCCAGTACCGGGGCACCGTAAATGTAGGTCTGAGAGATCTGGGATCATCAAAGAATTCGGTGGTCTGGAGCACGGATGAGACACTCAAGGATATAGTAAATATCGATACTGCCGATGTGATTCAGAAGACTGAGACCAGATATAAAAAGAACTATGAGGTCAAAACTAATACAGGGCATCTGTACCTGCGCATCAAGCTTAAGCCTGTCGGTTCAGCTGCAGCAGGCGACAAGCGGATGAGATTTGACAACATAGGATCGGGAAGCACCCTCACTCCGTACGGCTATAAGTCCGGCACCTCCATGGCAACGCCTTCGGCAACGGGAGCTGCTGCTGTGATGTATACGAGAATGGAAAATGCAGGCGCACTTTCACCTGTAAATGTAAATGTCGGAGAGGCAGGGACATACGATCTGTCAGCTGCGGCGCGGAACGCGGCAGCCGTTGCGGCAGCCCTCAGAGCCAGCACGATGATACCGCCTGCAGGCAGAGCAAGCGATCCGAACAAGGAAGCAAAGCTCTGGGAGATGTGCTCGTCGGGAGGACAGCTCTATATGGCAGCGGGCATACAGCTGACTCCGCTGATGGAGGCGGCTGAGGTCACAGCGGTAAATACGGCGAATACCGCCTCAAATACGGCCAGCGGTACCGCAAATACAGAGAACTATGCCGAAGGCTCACAGGCAGGAGCATCTTTATACAGCAGCAAAGCCTATACTGTTACGATCACAGGCAGAAACTTTGGCAGCGATGCTTCAAAGGTCAGTCTCTATGTGACAGATGCGTCAGACCCGAATAATGGTCAGAGAAAGGTCACAGGACTTACTGTTTCCGACACCTCCATAAGCTTTGATGCCACCGGACTGATCGTCGAAGGACATATAGTTCCCGGTCTTACTGAGTTTGAAGTGTACGCTCCGGGAGGCATGTCATGCAATGTGCTGGAGCTGAAATTCGACAACGGCAGCAAAGGCATATTTGAAAAGGAATACAGCCTGCCGTT
>JAQXPY010000089.1 GCA_029100885.1 Clostridiales bacterium
GGGGACGGTTCTGATTGACACTGCCCATTGACACTGTGATTGACACTGCTTCAATGTAAAACCGACACATACGCATACAAAAATTGCCTATATTTCAGATGGAATACGCATGTAATATAGTGCATAAGCGGGGAATCAAAAAAATTATTGTATGTATTGAGGAGGTATAGAACTATGAAAAAAATGATTGCATATTGCGGACTGGATTGCGAACGATGCGACGCATATCTTGCGACGATCAATGACGATCAGGAGCTGCGTGAAAAAACCGCGAAAGCCTGGTCTGAGCTAAATCACGTGCCGATTCTACCGGAACATATCAACTGCCAGGGCTGTCGTACGGAGGGAATCAAAACGGTGTTCTGCGAAAGCATGTGCGAGATTCGTCAGTGTGCACTGAAAAAAGGTGTCCAAACCTGCGGTGATTGCGGAGAATTGGAAAAGTGTCAGACTGTTGGTATGATCCTCGCAGGAAATCCGGAAGCATTGAATAATCTGAAGGGATAAATAATGCCGCTATAGAGTAAAGAAATATGTCAATCAGAACCGTCCCCATTGACAACCGTTGACACTAAATGGGTGTCAATCAGAACCGTCCCCATTGACACTGCATTTATTGATATCGTAAAGTATAATAGAAAAGCAAAGATAAGCAGCATTACATAAACAAGTATTAACTGTTGTCAGCCGTGGCTGTATCGTGACTCCGGCTGAGACAGCGGAGAATCTGAAACAGTATGAGACATTTTTACTTTGTTCGTCACGGTCAGACCGTGTGGGATTCTGAAAATAAAATAGAAATGCATCATTTCAGAAAGCATATCAGAATGCATATCAGAACGTATATCAGAACGCATATCAGGATGGTTCTGGCAGCCGTATGCGCTCTGCTTCTGATCACTGTTTCGAGCACCGTGGAGACCCGGGCGGCAGAGTATCCTTCATTCAGTATGACGAAGTACGGGACTTCGGAGAGAGAATATTCGCTTTCCGGAGTGGCAAAGTCCACGGATGCAGCGGCAGAGCAGTATAATGCCCTGATCAATACTCTCAGAAGCATGGCGGAGGCGGGGAGTGAAGCGCAGAACACGCTTTGGGATACCGGTATCGTATGCGGAAGCTATCAGGAGTATAAAACGGTTGAAAACGCCTTGAATCATATGCTCTTATGCAATGCCGGAGACATTATCCTGCATTTTAATGAGGGCTTCGGACGGTTTGAAACGAGCCTGAACATGGACGGGGGATATAAAGTAGGCTGCAGCACCAGGGACAGCGCTCCGGAAAAATACGGACACATATATGCAGGCTTTATGCCGGGTCGGGACGGAATGGAGGTCATGAGGCAGCAGGACGCGGCGGAAGCTGTGATCAACAGTATACTGCAGGCAGCGCCGGCAGAACTGACGGAAAAGTGCAGGTATTTCAACGACTGGATCGCAAACAGCAATACCTATGACTGGGCTGGATATAACCTGGGAAAAACGGAGAAAACAAGTGTTTACAGTGCGGTATGCGGGGGCAGCAGCGTCTGTGAAGGCTATGCCAGAACATTTTTCGTATTATGCTGCAGATCCGGGATCAACTGCGCATATGTAAAATGTCTTGCGGATGCGAACGATCCTGAGAGCCGCCATGCCTTTAATGCCGTAAATATTGACGGCCGCTGGAAGAAAACAGATGTAACCTGGAATGACACGGATCCGGGAGTGAGATACACATATTTTATGGTGGATATAGACGACTCATGGCAGGAAATCATCAATAAGCCGTACTGTACGGAAATGCAATAAGCCATTCTACACGGAAACGCAATAAGCCATGCTGCACGGAAATACAATATGCCGTACTGCGCGGAAATTCAATAAGCCATGCCGCACAGATAATTTGTAATTAAGGAGTATCGTTTCGGATGAAGAATACAGCAGTTTTATATATACATGGAAAGGGTGGAACGGCCGCTGAGGCTGAAGCTTACAGAGCAATTTTTCCGTCTTGTGAGGTCATAGGCTTTGACTACAGGAGTAATAACCCATGGGATTGCATTGAGGAATTCAAACGTGAGGTGAACCGGCTGAAGCAGGAGTTTGACAGCATTACACTTATTGCCAACAGTATCGGGGCTTTCTTTTCTATGAATGCTTTTTCAAGAGAGGATATCGACAGGGCGTATTTTATTTCTCCGATAGTGGATATGTGTGATCTTATCGGGAACATGATGCTGTGGGCGAATGTTACAGAGAAAGAGCTGCAGAGCAAAAAGGAGATCGAGACAGCATTTGGAGAGACACTCTCATGGGAATATCTGAGCTATGTCCGAAGTCACCCTGTGTGCTGGGATGTGCCGACAGATATCCTGTACGGCGAGAAGGACGGCATGACATCTCTGGAGGTAATATCAGGATTTGCGGACAGGCATCATGCTTCTCTGACCGTGATGCCGGAGGGCGAGCACTGGTTCCATACAAAGGAGCAGATGGATTTTCTGAGTGAGTGGCTGCGCAGACATTCTCTTAATACTGCTATCTGACCGAACCGTGAAGCATAACAAACACACTGCTCGCCGTTCAGCCAGGCAGAATTTCTTAATACAGCTATCTGACTGAACCGCGAAGCATAACAGCTGCGCTTTGTCTGAGATTCTGGTGGCGGACACGGGTCGCATCAAAGCCCATCACATAAAACACAAGCTGCATGATAGGACCTGTGCATAACGCGCAGATAATGGTACCGATTCCGACATTTCCTCCCAGAAGATAGCCGGACAAGGTGGCGCACACGAGAACGATGATATTGATCGCTCCGATAGGGATAAAGCGTATATGCCTGCTGAGTCCGACAAGAAAGGAATCCCTCGGACCGCAGCCTAATGCTGCGCTCATATAATAGTATTGACTGATACACATGATAATGAGCCCGAAAACGAGAAGCATTATTGCCATAGGAAGGCTTGCAGGAGACTGAAACAGTTCCAGATAGTTAAATAGATCCACAGATTTTCCTACGAGCACTGAGTCAAGGATCATGGAGATCCCGATCGGCTCCTTAATAAGGATATCAACAGTTAATACCGATAATGCCACGCAGATGGAAGCCGTCCCGTACAGGCAGTTAAAGGTATTTGAAAGACCGAGGTTCAGGACATCCCACGGACCTGCTCCTATATCGGCAATTATAGTAAGGTAAACGCCGAAACCGAAAAGCACCAGACTTAAAGCGGATACGACGGAATTGATAACGATATCGCGCGGCGAGTTGTTTGAAACATGCTCATGATAGCTGAGTATTCTGATGCCGCGCGGGCTGCGGACATTATTGTGAGTATTGATGCGGTTAAAGGACATTATGTATCTCCTGCGGCAGCCGGCTGCCGCTTCGTGTCTTGTTCTGCGGGAATATGGTTATGCTTCCTGAAATAATAATAGGAAGTCGGCTGCCGCCTTCTGACGCACTCAGCGGCAAACAGCTGCAGCATTTTGTGTAATCAGCAGTAATCGAAGGTTACTTTTAGATATCACCAGATTATAATAACACGATGAGGAGACAAGTAAAGAAGATAATTCAAATCTCTGAGCGCTCTTCCTCGCATGTTTTGCAGCTCCAGAGGGAGCGGAGTAAAAGCAGTATGCCTGAATAGAAATAATTAGGACAAGAAACATTACGGCAAAGGAACAAAGGCAGAGAGCGCGTGGATAGACAGCAACGGTGAGGTTGGACTGACTGAGCTTGCAAGACATGAATTCACGGATCATTTTACCGATGATTTCGGTGACGTGGACAAGGTAGAGAAAGAAAGAGGCATAATGTACTTGTCAAGCTTCAGTGTTGAAGATATTACTTCAAAAAACAGGATCATAAATCCATTGTATTACAGTCCGATCGTATAAAGACGATTCTTCTTTTGGAATAACAGATCCGCTCGTACCTTTGCTGTTTTCAAGAACTGACTTCTTGAATTTCAGAATTTTTTCAAATATAATATATCAGCAACGTGTGGCATTTCAACTGCGTAAATCCGGTTGAAGAGCTGCACGTTTTTTTATGTGCAGCGGTTAGCTGTACTGAAAAATCGAAACCTTGCAGTTTAGCGTGTAGCCATTGGCGTAAATCCGGTTGATGGATACAGGCTGTTTTTTGAAAGACTAACTATTAAAGAAAGTCAATAAAAATGTTTTAAAACAGAAATGTTTTGAATATAGTGGCGGTGACTATATCATCGCAATCAGTACATTGAAAATTGCACGACAAATAGAGCATCAGTGATGGTGCTCTGACAAGAAGATATGATATTGGAATGATTAATTAGCTTTTTTGTATTGCTGACCAGATGATTCTAGCTGATAT
>JAQXPY010000090.1 GCA_029100885.1 Clostridiales bacterium
GGTAGCCGTTATCACAGAGGAAACGCAGGTCTCTTGCAAGAGTGGCCGGATCACAGGAAACATAAACGATCCGATCCGGAGCGATCTTTACCATGGTCTCAAGACACATCGGATCACAGCCCTATCTCGGAGGATCGACTACGATCACATCTACCCTGTTATTGTCTGCAGCATCTGCAGAATCCGCGGCAAAGTACTCAGAATACCATTCCGGAAGTACCTCCTCAGCCTTTCCGGTAAAAAATTCTGCATTTGTGATACTGTTAAGTGCGGCGTTTTCCTTTGCATTTTCGATTGCCTCAGGTATGATCTCGACTCCATATACATGAGCGCAATGGCGTGCTAAAAACAGAGAGATAGTGCCGACTCCGCAATACAGATCCCAGACATTTTCATTTCCTGTAAGTCCTGCATATTCCAATGCCGTGGAGTATAGCCTTTCCATCTGTACGGAATTGACCTGAAAGAATGAAAGCGGAGATACTCTGAAGCGCACAGGAATGGCTTCACGAGTCTGTTCTGCAGGCAAAACACAGCCGGCTTCACGAGTCTGTTCTGCAGGTAAAATACAGCCGGCTTCATCTGAAAATACAGTATCTGTTGAATGCTTTGCATCGGGAAGAACAGCGCAGACCCTGGGTCTGTCATATATCAGATCCTCAATATATCCGGGACCGAATATATTTATCAGGCGGGTCCCCATTATTACATTTGTGCGTTCCTTATTGACGCAGAGCGAGAAGGATCTGAGCTCAGGAAGCTCACCTCTCAGGATACTGCAGAGCTCATCTGAATATTTCAGACGATCCTTATTGATGACAAGACAGATCATCAGCTCGCCAGTGCCAAAGCCCTTTCGTATCAGAACATGTCTGACTGTACCGCTGCCGTCTTTTTCATCATATGGTGTGATGCCGCGTTTCTCCATAAAACCGATAATAATGCCGAGGATCCTTTGATTCTCATCAGAACCCAGCAGACAGTCCTCACATTCTATAATGCTGTGAGTTCTGCCTGCGTAAAACCCAGCTATTATTTTTCCGTCCCTGTTTCTGCCGATGGGGTAGACCGCTTTATTGCGGTATCTGAAGGGCTCCTCCATACCGATAATAGGCTCCATATACGATTCGGCATTCTCGAAGCCGCCTATTCGCTTCAGATCATTCAGTACCTTCTGTTCCTTAAAATGCAGCTGTGCATGATAATCAAGCTGCTGAAGCTGGCAGCCCCCGCAGCGTCTTGCCTCAGGACAAGGCGGCATGATCCTGTCGGCTGACGGTGATATTACCCGGACCAGGCGTGCAAAGCCGTAGCTTTTTTTGATTTTTGTAGCGGCAGCCAAAACATGGTCACCGATCACGGCATCCTTGACAAACCAGGTGAAGCCGTCTGCTTTTCCGATTCCGGCTCCTGTGTCGCTCATATCGGTTATAGTGATATTAAATTCATCATTTTTATTAATCATGATCTTTCCTTATCAAAAATCACTCATAGGCAGAGAAAAAGTAAACTCGGTTCCTACTCCCTCAGTAGATACAACATCGATAGTTTCATTGTGCGCCTGAATGATCTCGCGAACGATACTGAGTCCGAGACCTGTTCCGGTCTTGTCCCGGCCGCGGGAGATATCTGTTTTGTAAAAGCGATCCCATATTTTATTTATAGAGTCACGGGGAATGCCTATTCCGGTATCCTTGACAGAAACAAATATCTTACGGCTCTTTCTGATCGTACTGATATATATTACGGAATCCTTGCCGGAAAACTTTACAGCGTTGTCTATCAGATTATACAGCACCTGCTGTATTCCGGAAAAGTCGGCATGTACCATTTCCTTTTCATCTTCAAATGTCAGATCAAAGCTGATGTTTTTCTGCAGACAGCGGCTTTCATTTGCGTTGCATACTTTGCGTATAGTGTCGTTGATATCAAAGTTGCTCCTGTTAAGGGAGGCTGTCCTTCCGACAGAATTGAGGGTCAGCATGTTTTCGGTGAGCTTGCTGAGTCTCTCGGTCTCCGAGATAATAAGTCCTATATATTTAGGTACTCTTTCTTCAGGAATCGTTCCGTCGAGAATGGCCTCAAGAAAGCCTCTGATAGAGGTCAGCGGGGAACGGAAATCGTGAGATACATTTGCGATAAAGTTTCTCTGTGTTTCCTCTGTGCTGGCTAAATCAGTGGCCATGACCTCAAGGGTCTTTGCAAGCCTGCCGACCTCATCGTTTGCAAAATGGTGCTGAAGCTTGTAGGCCAGGTTGCCTGACCGGTATTCCTCCGCAGCCCCTGTAATATGCCGTAAAGGAACATATACATAGTGGTTGAAGACAAGCAGAATGATCAGCGAGAGCATAAAAATGATAGCTGAAGTAATATAGACTATATTCAGTATTTCATTTTTTGAGGATACTACGCCGGATAACGGATAATGAATGAGAAGGTAACCGATAGGCGAAAAATTATGAGTAACAGGAACCTCTACGGACAGCATTTCCGTGGAAAAGGCTCCGTTGTAAAAGCCCGTCTGATAGTAGGATGAAACCGATGCCGGATCAAAGTTTTCTATCAGCTTTCCGTTGTGGCAGCCTGCCGTATCCAGAATAATGCGGCCCTCAGAATTGGTGACCCATATTTCGGCCTTCAGAAATTTCGCAACAAGGCGGATGTCTCCGGTGACTGATGCATTGATATCTCCCATGTAGTAGCTGCTTTCCTCATAGCTTTCTGCCATGAATACCGCTTCATCGTAAAGTCTTTTTGCCTCGTTTCGTACCAGATATTCATAGGTCATTCTGTCTGAGAACAGGGCAATGGTCAGAAAACCTATCATTCCGAAAAGAAGATAGCCCAGTATAAATTTTGAATAAATCGATTTAAACATATCAAGTAAATATATACAAAAAAAATCCTCAGTTAAATGTGATATAATTATATAAATATGTCTCTGTCCGGTGTCGGCAATGAACATCTTCAGAAGAAAGGCAGGTTTGGGTTTCTGTCTGAAATGTCAGATGCGAGTGCCGGAGAGGAATTGGTTTTTCTTATTATACAGTATCGGGATTTTAAAAACTATATGGAACAGGACAACAGAAAAAAACTGATCACAGAAAAGATTACCGGGAGAA
This sequence comes from Clostridiales bacterium, assembly GCA_029100885.1. Classification (GTDB taxonomy): domain Bacteria; phylum Bacillota; class Clostridia; order Lachnospirales; family Lachnospiraceae; genus Avilachnospira. The sequence goes on from JAQXPY010000090.1 coordinate 3,123, forward strand.
AGATGACCCCGGAGAGACTGATCCGGTTCGCGATCATTGCAGCCTTGTGCGGAGCGGTTTTCGGAATGTCGGCTGCAGCTGCGTTCGGATATATTGAAGGCGGCAGAAAAAAACAGCATGCGCAGGCTCAGACAGAGGCTGCAGTGAAGAATGACGAACAGATAATGCAGGAGTCATATACTGTTTCCGCAGAGAATGCGTCTCAGGACGGAGCACAGAGCATTGCTCCCGATACAGAAGGAGATACGCTGCCTGCGGAGGGCGGAGCCGGAACGGAAGCTGCGGATTCGGATCATAGCGGGGCATCGGTCACAGATCAGACCGGAGTATCAGGCACAGATCATAGTGAGGTATCAGACATCGATCAGACCGAAGCATCAGCTGCGGATCATAGTGAGGCATCGGTCACAGATCAGACCGGAGCATCAGGTGATGAAGAAAAGGATGGGACTCCGTTTCCGGATAAGGATGAGGAGGAATACCAGAGACAGCTGGACATGTATCTGAACAGGGCTGCTTCTGTTATAGACAGCAGTCTTGTTTCGATCGCGGCTGCCGAGCAGACGGAAACATGGTTTGAAAGCGCCGCAGAGGAGATCAGATATTATTCAGGAGTCGTACTCAAGATAGATGAAAGGGAGATCCTTATTCTGACGACGGGCGAAAAGCTGGATAAGAAGAAGCTCAGGGTCACCTTCTGCAACGGAAGCACTTTAGACGGATACTTCAAGCAGTATTCTCAGACCGACGGACTGACGGTGATCGCGGTATCGGCGACAGAGGGAATCAGTGAGGAGACCCTGTCAGCTATAAAGTCTGTTGAATACGCTAATACCGAGGAGCTCACCTGCGGAGATATGATCATAGCAACCGGGTCGCCTATAGGAGTTATGGGCTCCATTGACTTCGGGACAGTGGCGTATATCAGCGAGTCGGAAATGCATGTGGACGGGGAACAGTATATATTCTATTCTGATATTTCAAGTGACAGCGAAAAGGGCACCTTTATAGTTGATTTTGAGGGCAGGCTTGTTGGGATATCCACTTCGGAAGCAAGCCGTATCGGGGTGGCTTCGGATATCACGAGAATAGTAGGGATCAACTCTCTGAGAAGGGTCATTTCTTCTATGCTTTCAGGTGAAAAAAGGACCTACCTTGGAATAAACGGTACAGAGGTAGGCTTCGGAATGAAATACAACAGCAGCATTCCGGAGGGAGTATATCTGAATGATGTTATTGAAGACAGTCCCGCATACAATGTCGGGATCAGAAGGGGAGACATTATTGTCAGCCTTGCCGGACGGGATATCGTTGATATGGACTCCTTTACAAGGGCACTTAACAGCTGCAGACCGGGACAAAGCGTCAGTCTCAAGGTCATGAGAGGTTCGGTGAACAGCGAATACCATGAAATGGAATACAGTGTCATTCTCGGAGAGAGATAAGACCCTTGATAACGGCAATGAAAACTGACGATGAAAACCGGTGAAGAAAACTGGCGATGAAAACTGGCGATGAAAACCGGTGAAGAAAAACCAGACATGAAAAATCAGCGCAAAAACTTTATGGTTTACCACGAACAAATACAATTATAAGCGATAATTTCGTATATATCAGAAATTTATTTAGATAATTTAAATGGAAAAGCTCAATAAATATTCAACTTACAACAGAAAAAAGGATCCGCAAGGCTCTTCCTCGGTAATCGGAAAGCCAAG
>JAQXPY010000091.1 GCA_029100885.1 Clostridiales bacterium
GAGCGAGCCCTTGCTCTTTCCTTCTCTTGTCTCTGTGTTGAAGTAATACCAGCTGTCTCCTATCTGATTCCAGCCTGTATACATGTAACCGAAGCTTCCGTCATGAAGATTGTGAAGGAAGTATCTCTGTCCGTCTGCGTCGGTAAACCACCCTGCGTCTGCATAGCCCTCAGCATTGAAATGATACCAGCTTGCTACTCCGTTCCATCTGCATTCCATCCACTCGCTCTTTGGCCAGCTTCCGTCTGTCCTCCTGAACCACCAGCCCTTTGCATCCTGCTGCCATGCTCCGCCGTCAGCTGCATACAGCGTAGCCTTACTTATGCTGTCCAGTCCCGCTCCGCCTGAGCTTTCGCTGCCGCTTGTATTCCACCCCGGTATACTGTCCACGAATTCCAGCACAAAGCTGCTGAAATGAGTGCATGAGACAGATGTGTATTTTTGACTGCCTGTACCAAGAATCCTTGAATAGCTTACCTCATTTTCAAAGCCCTCTGACTCATGCGTGATCTTAACAAAGCTCTCCGTGACCATAGAAGGTACCGGAAGCCTGAACTGTATGCTTTCTCCGTTCAGAAACTGACTGTTGTTGCTCTCAAGCGATACGGATACGGTTTCCCCGCTGCTGTTTTGTCCTTTGACCGTCGGGTAAGCCTCATATTTCATACTTGACAGTTTGAGGCTGCCCTCTTCGCTCTGACTTCCCGCCTTTTCTTTAAGAGTCACTTCGGTAAGCGTGGCTTTCAAATATAGCTCCGGCTCATTTCTATTGCTCAGAACACTGCCGGCTGAGGAGCTTAAGAAACTGCTTAAATCAAAAGCGCTGTTAAGTCCCGTAGGCTTAAACGTAGATACTGCTGTATTTTCCAATATATCTGATACTATCAGTGTAACTGTTTCCGTTTCCTTTTTTGATGCTCCGGCTGAAATGATATCGGCTGCATTGGAACCAATAGACATAGATGCTTTTTCGGAGGACTGACCTTCTGTTACAATATAGCTGCCGTCATCTTGTCTATTGCATGTGTATCCGTAAGGTATCAGCTCCGATGCTACCACATTTGTGAAGGTTCCTCCGGTTACCTCCAGGACTCCGGCCACATTCTGGAGGTTGCCTTTAAATGATCCGCCGGATATATTCAGCTTTCCTATCGCTGTATCATCATTTCTCTGCCTGTTATATATCACGCTGCCATTTGTACCGACTCTGATAGAAAATGATCCGTCTTCGATTTCTGCAATATTATAATTGCAAATGGAATTGTATTCGGCATCCTTAAAGGTTCCGCCGGAAATATATACTTCTCCTAAGTAGTAGTTTTCTATATTCGTTAAGCCTCCGGACAGTAGTCCTTCTGTAATAGTAACGCAAGCAGTGCTGCCTGATGCTGATGCAGCTGCACTGACTGATCTCCAGCCGTTGCTTATTAAATGTGAGTATCCGCCTCCCTTTTGTCCCTGCGTTACGCTCGCGCCGTTTATGGTCAGGCTTCCCTGATTTATAATAGTATTGTAGCTGTTATCACCTTTGATCGAAAAGCCCTGACCTGTTTCTTTTGATCTCGTAATAAGGCAGTTTTCCTCAATTGTTACTTCACCACCGGCCTCATTATAAATTGCCGCCCTCTGGTCTGTTATATTATCAACGATGCCCTGCTTGTCCCCGTCTGAATTTGTGATCACAAGAGTACCGTTATTGATGATCGTATGGTTGCTGCTATTGGTCAGAGTATAACCGTGAAGATCAAGCGTAATACTACATTCTCCCGGAATCACAATATCTTCAGAAATATCCTTTTGAAGCACAAGGTTGGCTGGATCATTTTTATCAATAGCATTGATAGCATCCTTCAGAGAAGCATAAGGTACCTCCTCCTTACCTTCTACTATCTTCTTCACTACAGTTTCTGTTTTGTTTCCGGTTCCGTCGTCTGTGTTTCCATCGGCATTTACTTCGGCTGTTTTGGCCGCTGATGTCCCGAGTAAAGTAAACGCATTAAATAAGGACTGCGCCTCAGGCTCCTCCGTATCACCTGCAGCACCTGACTTATCATTGCCGGCTGCGTTATCCTCAGTATCATCCTGACCCTGATCGCCATCATTCAAATCAGAATCGTTCTGTGCGGGTTCCTGCTCACCTTTATTCGTTTCAGGCTGAGCATCCGGTTGTATTGTTTTATCCTCTGTTTCCAAAGGATTCTGACTGCCATCTGACGGGCTGTCATTCCCCTGAGTGCCGCCTCCCTGAGTGTCGTTTTCCTGACTGCTGTCTCCCTGAGTGGTTTTTGTTGCTTTTGGTTCGGTCCCTGAATTCACAATCTCTTCCTGCTGTATTTTTGCGGCTTCAGCATTATCATCGTTAGCCGCATATGAAGAAATTGCTCCCGCAAACGATGTAGACAGAATCAGGCTAATAACCAGCAATCTAACTGTCAGACCTTTTAAAGCTCTTCTCTTTCTCATACCGCTTACATCACCTTTCTGTTGATTTAAAATAATTATTTAAAGTATCCTACACCGAATAATTTTTGGTTTCAATGCAAAAAACAAAACAGAAACAAAGGTTTTTTGCCCTTGCTCCTGTTTTATTAGGTATCAAAGATTGTGTAGATGAATTCGCAAACAGATTCAGGTGTTCTGATACCGGTTAGAGAGGCTGCCTATCCGGCATCACTTTAAGCCTGAACGGCGAGTGACAATATTTATTTCTGATTCGTCTGAGCAATATATTCCTTGTACCATTCATCGATGGTCTCATACGGAACATTTGTAAGATCAATGATGGACTGAAAGTCATCGCCTCTCTTGAACATTCTGAAGACTGTGTTGCGTCTTTCCATTTCAATGCCTTCAGCCCTGCCTTCAGCCCTGGCTTCGTTACACATCTCTTCTAAGATCCTGCACATGGTATCGACTCCTTCCTCTGTTTCTTTTAGCTCTCTAGTCGCTTCGGCAAGCGTTTTATTTTTCATATCTCTCCAGATTCCGCTCATGCTGAAGAGACTTTTCCTTTGATTCCATTAAATCTCCTTCGTAATATATAACACAGACTACCTCTTTTAGTAGTCTCAAAGTATTAATGGATTCGTCACAATTATCAGAATTGATACTTAGAATCATCAGAATTGACATTTTGAAAGATCCACATTAATTTAGGAATATCGTGAAGCCTCACACGACTAAAGTCGCGTGCTTCCAGACTGCCGTTCCGGCAGACAGGACTCGCTGACCACAGATACGGTCCCATACCGGACATTTATGCCGCAGCATAAAGCTCTGCATTGAGACTAATGAGTGTGGACAGTGTGCAGGTGCTTCTCTTTGCGCATCCCGGGACTTTTGCCGCGATGCGCTGCCCTTCCGTTACCGGAAGGGACTTGATAAGTTCGCGCACGAAATACCGTGCGCCTATGTTGTAAGAGGCGTTTAAATCACAGTTATAGACTTTTCCTGTGGTAAACTCAC
>JAQXPY010000092.1 GCA_029100885.1 Clostridiales bacterium
AGAACTGCCTGTTTTGAAGTAGAATAGACCTCGTTAAATTTTTTCATCACAAGTTAAATTTTAACACAAAAAGAAGGACCTTGGGCTCTTATCGAACCCTCGGTCCTTCTTTTTTCTAGGCTATGCTTTTTTCACAGCCCCTTTTTTCTGAAAGAGGCTTATATGTCGTAGCTTATATGCCGCATAGCATATAAACTGCGGCATATAAGCCTTTGAAGTAAAGGACAGGTTATTTCAGAGCCGGATCAGTTTTCAGCAGTTTCAGATGAGCTGCCGCCTCTTTCCTCTGGCTTCGGGAGAGCGGAGGAGATGGCATCAAAATCAGCCTGGGTGATCACACCTGCTTCGAGCATATTATTGAGAAGCTGAGATCCGAAAAATGCCGACCTGCGGCCGCGGGCTCCGTTATTATCGTTGTTAGAAGCAGGAAGAGAGGCTTCGTTGTCATTATCTGCCGTTTTTTCAGGTCTTTCCGGCCGTTCCGGTCTTTCCGGCCGTTCAGCATTTTCGTCGGAATTTGCAGCAGTGCCGGAGGAGCCCATGACGGCATTTCTGTTTTTTCCATCCTCATAGTTCTGAGGAGTGTTTTCCTGAAGATATGCTTTTATCGCGTCACAGGTGCTCTGTGAAATAGATCCGGAATCGACAAGCTGCTGCAGAATATTGCTTTTTTGCTTACCGTTCATGAACCCTTGTCCGATTTCGGAGGAGTCTGTTGCTTCGGCTGAGCTCTGTACAGCAACCGATGACTCGGTTGCGGCAAATGACTGGAAGGCCGGTGTTAAAGATGATATCATAGCCGCACTTAAGAAAAATGCTCCAAGTGTTTTGTATAGTTTCATATTGTTCTCCTTTATATTATAATTCAAACGGATGATATCCGGCAGCGTTCAGGTTTCATGCGGAGAGTATCTCCGTACTCTTTCTGTCCTGAACGGAGGATGTATTGTTTTCTGAATCATAAGTTGATATCCAACCAGAGCGCCTTTCGGATGAGTATATGATAAAAATAATTTGTGAAGGAATTGTGAGAGAAAAGGGGATAAACTATGAAAAAGCACTCAGCTAAACACTTATTTATGGCAGCAGCGGCAGCGTTAGTGATCACAGCCTGCGCCGGAGGCGGAGGAAGCGACACTGCTGCGGGCAGCACGCCACCGGCTGAGAACAAAGAGATCGATACAGCGGATAATAATGAAAAGAACGGCAGTCCGGCAGATAATGATACAGCCGGCAGCTATCCGGCAGAAGGATCGGGCGCGGAAATCGAAGACAGGGAGGAAGTCATCATTCTGTACACGAATGATGTTCATACATACATAAACAACACAAAAAAGGACAAGGACGGCAATGAGACGCCGGGACTTGATCTTGCAGCGGTTGCCGGCCTTAGAAATGATCTGAGGGAAGCCGGAGAAAACGTTATCCTTGTAGATGCAGGGGACCATGTTCAGGGAACAGCCTATGGCGGACTTGATGAAGGAAGATCGGTGATAGACATCATGAATGCTGCTGGATATCAGGCGGCAGCTATAGGAAATCACGAATTTGATTACGGACAGTTCAGGTTCTTCAGCATTCTGGAACAGGCTGATTTTCCGTACGTATCCTGTAATTTCTATAAGACTGAAAACGGAGAACCTGTGGTAAGTCCGTATACAGTTATCGAAAGCGGAGGCATCAGAGTCGCCTTTGTTGGCATCAGCACTCCTGAGAGCATTACAAAATCCACACCGATCTATTTTATGGATGAAAAGCAGCAGGATTTCCTTTACGGCTTCCGCGGGGGAGAGGATGGGACTGAGCTGTATGAGGCCGTGCAGAAGGCGGTTGATGCGGCATGGCAGGAGGCGGATCATGTTATCGGACTCAGTCATCTGGGCGTGGATCCGTCAAGCTCCCCGTACAGAAGCATTGATGTGATAGCGCATGTGACGGGACTGGAGGCAGTGATAGACGGGCATTCGCATACAGTCATGGAGCAGGAGTGGATCAGAGATGCAAAAGGTCATGAGGTTCTGCTTACACAGACAGGAGCATATCTCGGAAATGTCGGTAAAATGATCATAGGTCCGGACGGGATCTCATCGGAGCTTATATCGGAATACGATAAAGCAGACGAAAAGGTACAGGCTCTTACACAGAAATGGATAGATGAGGTATCGGCGAAGCTGGGTGAGGAGATTGCATATTCGGACATTGAGTTTGTAATAAATGACCCGGCTGATCCGCAGACCCGTATCATCAGGAACCGGGAGACGAATCTCGGAGATTTCGCCGCAGACAGCTATTATTACTATTTTAATGAGGTCTGCGGACTGAAGTGTGACGCCGCTATCATCAACGGAGGAGGCATCAGATCGGGAATGGAGCCGGGAAAGGTGACCTGCGAGACCGCAAAAACCATACAGCCCTTCGGAAATGTAGCATGTCTTGTGGAAATGAAGGGACAGCAGCTGCTGGAGGCGCTGGAAATGGGTGTGATGACGATAGGTGAGGTCGATGAAAAAACAGGGACTCCGGCAGAAAACGGCGGATTCCTGCATGCTGCGGGCCTAAGATATACCATCGACACGACAGTATCTTCGACTGTAGGAGTCGATAAGGACGGACTCTGGACCGCCCCTCCTTCAGGGGAATACAGAGTGAAGGAGGTCGAGATCTACAACAGGGAAACGGGAGCTTATGAACCGTTGGAGCCGGACAGAACCTATAATGTTGCGGGCATAAACTATCTGCTTAGAAATATGGGCTGCGGTCTTACAATGCTTGCACAGCTGAACCCGGTACAGGACTATGTTCAGGAGGATTATCTGGTATTTGCAGAGTACTCAAAGGTCTTTAAGACCGGAGCAGACGGAACGCCTCATATCTGTACCGAAGACAGTCCTCTTTCAGACTACGAAGGCTATATGCTGAATTATGAAGACCCTTACGGTGCGGGAAGAATACTTATAGTGATGGGGGACGAGACAAAATAAGAAGCAGGCATTCTTTTGAACAAAGCGGCAGGGTATGGATAGATCAGGCGGCAGAACGGGAGAGCAGCCGGAGGAACTCCTTCGGATTCTCAGCTGCTTCAGGCTGCCGCCCTGCCGATTCAGAATATCATTTTTAACATTAGGATCAGATTCCTGAATTGTAGCGGGTGAGCCGATTCCAGGCTTTACGGATCATTTCTTCGGTCACTCTGTACGGATAGTGCCTCACATCCGACATATCGGGAAGCATAGGGATCACAGCCTCAAATTCACTGTCGGAAATATCTATATCCTTAAGCGCTGTAGGAAGCCCCACGCTCCTGTTGAAGGCGTGGATCCTTTCAAATTCCCGGATATCGTTATCGCAGAGAAGCGCAAAGAGGACACCGAAAGCCACGACCTCTCCGTGCAGATGCTTTTCCTCAATTACCGGATATTTTGTCAGGGCATAAAAGATGGCATGAGCCAGACCGCTGTTGTAATCAGGAGTAAAATCCCTGGTCAGAAAGATCGATGCCAGTCCTGTTGTAACTACAATAGCAAGAACGATCTGCTCCAGCTCGTAGGAGCTCCTGCTATTGAGCATGTCTTCATATGCTGCCTTGCCGTATTTAAGGACCGGATCCTTGCACATCAGGCTGACATTAACTCCGAGAGCCGTGAAATGCTCAAGGCTCTCATCCCTTGATGAAATATTTGCCTCATAATACTTGGCGTAGGTATCACCGAGACCGGCCCACATGTATTCGGCGGGGGAGGCTGCGATCACTTCGGTATCGATAAAGGCATGCATTGCGGGACGGATAAAGAAATGGGGCTTAAGGAATGTTCCGTCCTCATTGTACATGATGGAAACCGATGTGGTGGCCGCGCAGTTGGAGGCTATAGTAGGAAACGTGAATATCGGCTTATCGTCCTCGATACAAAGACATTTGCAGGTATCGATAGCCTTTCCGCCGCCTACTGCAAATACCATATCGGCATCCTGATAGAGCTCTGCAGTGCGAAGTCTCTCGACAACGCTGTAGGTACAGTCATTTCCGTACAGGAGCTCGCCTGTTACGGTAAGCCCTGAGCCCTTGACAGCGTTCCGAATCCTGTCTCCGGCCGCCCTGAGTGCCCGCTGCCCTCCGATAAGCAGGATCCTGCTTCCGTAGTCCTTGCAGACACCCGGAATTTTCTCATAGCATTTTTCTCCGATAGAATAGCTCGGAAGGTGCATTTCATAATTTTCCAACTTCATAGTTCAATCCTCTTATCCGGTTCTATGAGCTGTAAAGCTCAAAATCGGCTGTTCTTTTTTTCTTTTTAAACCTTTTCCGGCACAGACGCCGCAACAGCAACAGGAGCAGCGGCGGATACAACATCAGTTAAGGCGGCATGTACGGTATTCGGAATACAGTCTGTCAGGCAGTCTTCCTGCTGGCAGCTGAGTGGATCATGTGAATGATGTACGGGATCAGGATCACAGGGATCTCCATATAGGCAAGCGTGCTGTAGGCCTTCTGAACGAGGGTGAGCAGACCGAACTGGGCGATGCCGAAATCGATCAGGCAGCAGACAAGCGCTGCTATGACAGTGATCTTAACAGAACCGTTACTGTTGTTAACAGTGATATGAGAGCATATCCTCTTTACCATGGCAGCTACCATATTGACTGCGGTGGATACGGCTCCGAGAATGATAAGCACCGAAATGACCGGAGTCATAAAGGAGGATCCGACGCCCTGCTGAACCATGAACAGTGTAGGAACACTCTGTTTTGCCATCTCCGGATTCTCTGTGATTGTGAGCAGACCGAGAGAAACGATGAACATCATCAGAGAGTTTACAACAAAGCCGGCGCCCATGCTTTTTGCTGCATCCCCGGGCTTTTCAAAAGCCTCGGCATGCTGGACGAACACCGCAATATTGATAAGCTGGAAGGTGCCGTACAGAAAGGCGCTGTAGAGAGCTGCCTTCAGAGACATTCCGCTTGCAAAGCTGCTTACTACAGCAGAGGAGATGCTTCCCGCACCGGCGGCGATATTTGGAAGATATACCAGCATCAGACCTGCGATGATGACGATCGAGAGGATCGAAGACACCTTTCTTACGAGGCCGGATCCAAAGACTGATATAATAAAAATGAATGCTCCGATGAGCAGAGTACATACAATATAAGGCATACCGGTCACCGCGCTTAAGGTCGCTCCGCCTGTTGCAAAGGCTACTGCAGGTGCCAGACACATAGTCACAAGATAGATGATCTCAAACAGGTTTGAAAAAACAGGAGCGAATCTGCCGTAGAACAGGTCGTTATAGGAACGGTAATCGTATACCTGATGCCTGCGGGCGAAGCTCAATGCGTATCCGAAAAATACCGCATCATACAGCATGGCCAGAAGAGGCATTACAAGGCATAATGCTCCGTATCTGCCGAAATAGCTGTAAAGCTGCGCACCGGAGGCAAAGCCTCCTCCGAAATGGGTGGTAAACCATACAAAAGCCACTCCGGCTATCGCAGCCTTAGCACTGCCGTTTTTCTTTGCTTCAGGAATGCCTGATCTTGAATCGTTCATTGTAGAGCTCCTTTCACATTCTGCGTTCTGCGTTCTGCCGGAATAAAAAAAATCCCGGCAGTAAAATAACTGCTGGGACAGGATGATCCTGCGGTGCCACCCGGCTTGACATGTATTAAGCATGTCCTCTTAGCGCATACAGACATATGCTGACCGTTGTTGTCGGGGAGTCATGCCCCGTCGCCCATACTCCTGCTGTCATATACATTCATATAAAATGAAAGAATCATTGCCGGAAAGCACCGGAAAGAAGTGATCATATGCCGACAGCACGTTTCTGTTTGCCCTCAAAAGTCCATTCACCTTTGTGTCCGGCGCTGCGATCTCACCGCCCGCAGCTCTCTCGTGTCGAAGAGGCAAAGGCTACTATTCTTTCTCACAGGTTAGTGTTTGTTTGATAAGGTTGATGAATATTTAAAATCGTTCACAGTATAAAGTAAGCCCGAGGCGATGTCAACAGTATTGAACGGTTTATTATCGCTGCAGCGTTGTGAGACTGTTCGGCCTTGACGATAAAACTCTGTACCCGTCAAATCGGGCTGCTCATTATCGCTGCTGCTTTGTAAGGCCTGAAAGAAAGAGCGGCAGCATCTTGGAGGAATACTGGCAGATGGAGTAATTTCCGTTGGAAATACACCAGTCATACATGATAGCTCTCTCATATACCGCATAGGCCTTGGTTATGTCGTTGACAGAAAGATCGTCGCGAAAGAGTCCCTGCTCCTTGCCGTCCACGGCTATCTGCCTGAGCAGCTTAAAATATGTTCTGTCCGGGTCCAGCAGATATCTCTCGTATTTGGTGGTCAGCTGGGATGCAAACAGCTGTGACAGCATCGAGACGGAGACAGTGTTTTCGATCATCAGAAACAGCTCCTGATTCATCATCAGCAGCTTATCCATGGGACTTAGTGAGGGCGGCATGCTATCCTCCAGCTCTTCATATTTTTTATCAAACAGAAATGACAGCGAGCTCAGCAGATCGTCCTTTGAGCTGAAGTAATGGTAAAAGGTTCCCTTGGAGGTCTGGGACAGCTCGGCAATATCATCTATGGTCGTATTGTCATAGCCGTATTGATAAAACAGCTTCCAGGCGGCGGAAACGATACGGCTTTTTGTCTGGTTGGAATTCTTTTTCATAGGCGTCACCTCTTTTTGTCTGAGCTTCCCGGTCTTCGGGCAGCGGTGCTTTTCCGGCATGCAGATGCTTTGAGTACCGGGTCGCAGCGCAGAGTTTTATCAAAATTATATATTATAGTTTAAACTATAGTATAGTGAATATTTACTTAAAAATAAAGAAAATTTGATTATTTCTTAATTGAATTACAAAATTAATTCTATTATTCAGTCGATATTTATTTTAATATTTTTCCGTGTTAGAATAGCAATACCGTTTGTTCACAAAACGGGAGAAAGGGATGTGAATATCATGTTAAATGCTGAAATGATAGTGTTTATCGCATATTTTGTGATACTGTTTTTTGTCGGACTGATCTTTTACTTTAACGGCAGCAATCAGGATCAGGAGGACTATTTCCTGGGCGGTCGTTCTATGGGACCATGGGTAACAGCAATGTCTGCGCAGGCGTCGGATATGTCGGCATGGCTGCTTATGGGACTGCCAGGCTCGGTATTGGCCTTTGGATTCGGACAGATCTGGATCGGAATCGGACTTGCTCTCGGAACCGCGGCAAACTGGATATTCTGTGCCAAGAGACTCAGGAAGTTCAGTAAAGCGGCAAACGACGCAATCACTCTTCCACAGTATCTGACCAACAGATTTGCTTCGGAAAAGAAGACGCTGCAGGTCATCTGCGCTGTTATATTTCTGATTGCGTTTACTGTTTATGTGGCATCTGCGTTTGTGGCCGGAACATCGGTATTTACGATGCTGTTCCCGGGCATGAGTGAAAGACTTGCCATGATCATATTTGCACTTATCATTATCGGCTATACCTTCCTCGGAGGCTTCAAGGCGGTTTGCTGGACTGACTTTTTCCAGGGCATCCTGATGCTGCTGGCGCTGCTTGCGGTTCCGATCCTTGTGGCCGCAACACAGAATCTTGATACAGCGGCGCTGCAGACTGTATATCAGTATACGGATGCCGGCGGTTCAGTGGTGGCATGTGAATTCGGTACAGGTCTGTTTGACGCATCCTGGCAGGATATCGTATCAGGTCTTGCGTGGGGTCTCGGATATTTCGGAATGCCGCACATCATCATCAGATTTATGTCTATTGAAAAGCCTTCGATGATTAAAAAATCTGCGGCAGTTGCTATAGTTTGGGTCGTTCTCTCTATCGGCGCAGCATGCCTTATGGCTTATTATGCAAGAATGATAGTGGGAGAGGAGCTGCTCACCACAGGCGCTCAGAAGACAGTATTTATCGTTATGGCAAGGAAATTTTTCCCTCCGGCAATAGCGGGCTTCCTGCTGGCAGCTATCATGGCGGCATCGGTATCTACAGCGGATTCACAGCTTCTTGTGGCATCCAGCTCATTTACTTCAGACCTTTACAAGCCGCTCATCCGTAAGGATGCAAGCGATAAGGAGGTTCTGAATATGGGAAGGCTTGCGGTAATCGTGATTGCAGTCATTGCTTACTTTATCGCATCCTCAAACGGTGCCGGAGCTCAGGCGATCATGAATCTTGTTGAAAATGCTTGGGGCATCTTCGGAGCAGCCTTCGGACCGGTAGTGCTTCTCTCGCTCTTCTGGAGAAGATTCAATTATACCGGAGCATGCGTAGGTGTGATCGTAGGAGCTGCGGTGGATATCATATGGCTTGCCCTGCTGAGCGGTACAGGAGTATATGAACTGCTTCCGGGCTTCGTTGCAGGCGGCGTTGCGGCGATCGCTGCAACTCTCTGCAGTGCAGAGCCGGCATCTGATGTGACGGCGATATTTGATAAGGCTGCTGCAGAGGACTATAACGAATGATCAGGAAGCCACATGGCTTATCAGTCGGCTGAGGTTACAGCAGAATATTAGAATAATAAGGACGCCCTTTTGGGGCGTCCTTTAAGCGTATGACGGTGAGCGAATAAATCACTGATTCTTTTGATCGATGTATTCCTTGTACCATTCATCAATGGTTTCATACGGCATATCAGTTGCAGCAATTATTGTCTGATAGTCAGAACCATTTCTGAATAGTCTGAAGGCTACATTGCGTATTGCTTTAGCTTCAACTTCGTTACACATTTCTTCTAAAATTCTGCACATGGTATCGACTCCTTCCTCTGTTTCTTTAAGCTCTCGTGTCGCTTCGGCAAGCTTTTCATTTTTCATTTCTTTCCAGTCGTTGCATGAGAAATCATGCATCAGCTCGCCTAAGGCATCGTCGCCTCTGTATTGACCGTTAACGTATATTATATGCGCTTCATCATTAAACGGGTCATTGGTCTCCTGAATAACTCTTTCTATATGATACATTGAAAGTTTGCGATTGTAATAATCATTCTCGGTTATGAAGATGATATATGTGGTCGGCAAGCTGTCAAAATCCTGTTTCTTCTTTAACAGATCTACATCCAGTGCGCTTGAATGATACCTCGCTCGCTTTGCTCCCGCTCCTTTGTCCGATCGTTGTATCTCTATGTTGTATTTCTTATCCTGAGCATCTGAAGCCAGTATATCCAGCAGCAATGATCTTGGACCTGTCAAATGCTTTAAATCAGCCTGTGTTTCGACTGTTCTGATCTGCAATCCTTCAGCTGGAAAGATCGCATCGATCAGTTCCTGTGTTAACGGGATATTGTTTCTGAACAGACAACGCATAAAATCGTCATCTATCGGCCTTAAGGCCTGTAATCTCTTAAGGTTCTGCTCATGCTGAACTGTGTGCTGAACAGACCTATCGTATGGTTCCATTACATCTCCTTTGAAATCATTATAACACAGACTGCGTGATATAGCAGTCCAAAGTATGTCTGACATTCAGCCTGACATCTCTTAAAGCTTGGTTGCGGTTCAGATGAGTTTGTTCATGTACGGTTCCTCCTTAACATCACGTAATAAAACTCTGCCCGCCGGACAGCCTCTCATGTACGACTGACTTATTGCCGCGGACTCTTAAACATATATGCTTTTGGTTTGGGATCAACAGAAAAATCACAAATAGCAGTGATTCTCATAATCAGAAAAAAAGTGATTATATTTATTGATCAGATGTGAAATATGGAATGTTGTGTTGAAAATTGTAAACGATTGAACTGCATCTTGCAAGTATAATGCGGAGTCGTGCTATTTCCTTTTGATAAATAATACATGATGAAGTATACTGTTATTGTCAAAACCACAATATAAAATTCAATTATAACTGTTCAGCACCTGAAGGATTATATCAGGAAAAACATGCTTGTATGTTTTTCCTGATGAAATCCTGAAGGGTCTGAGGAGCAGACGGTAAGAATATGAGCAAGAAGCGAGCCGAAGGCGAGCGGATTGCGAATAGTCTTGCCGGGTGCTGAGCAGTTACAGTCAATGATACAACAAATAAACATTATACATAGCAGATACAGAGGTTAGAAAAATGAATGGTACTTTAAAAGCTGAATCCAACGGAATGAGCCTTGCGGCTCTTATTTTCGGGATACTGTCCCTGCTTTTCAGCGCGGCAGTTCTCCCAACATTTCTATTCGGACCTATGGCACTCACACTTGGGCTGTTGTCGAGGGGAGATAAAAAGCTGGGCTCACAGGCATCGATCGCTGTGATTCTTGCGGCCATCAGCGCTGTTATCAGTCTTGCGGTGACGGTGGTTGCGGTCATAGTGGCTGTCAGATTTTTTTCTGATTCGAGTATTGAAATATTCAGATACATTGAGCGAACATTTTAACGGATAGAGGTTTGCTTTACCAAAATAATAAGGAGGTTTTACTGCGTATGCTTAAGATAAAGGAATGTAAGGCGAGGGCAAGGTCTGTGCTGCTCGGCAGATACGGTACGATGATATGTGCCTGCCTGCTGAGCTCACTGATCAGTATATTACTTATGGCGGCAGCCGTCGGCTGTCTGGTCTATTCAGCTATTTGCTCAGGAATATTCAGTCGTTTTTCAGACTCGAGGGCAGCATTTTCCTTCGGGACATTGATCGGAGGGGTACTGATCTTTTCAGTCCTTACAGTTGCATCTACGATTATCGGAGTACTGCTGGGTATGGGGCGAAAGAGACTGATGCTCAATATCTGCCGTGGCAGGAGCTACGGAGTTTCGGATGTGTTCTATGCCTTTTCAAAGGGCTCGAGACCGTGGAAATATATTCTGTCAGTCATTATTATCTGGGCAATATCGTTTGCAGGTAATTTGATCCCTAATCTTATCAGCAGTATCGCGGAGCTCATTTTAGGAGATACACTGACTGCTGCTGTTATCACTATTGTCGTTCAGCTTGTATTTACTGTTGCAACGGTGATCATTCTCATGACATTCTTGTTTGCTTCCATTATACTTATCGATAAGCCGGAAACCGGTCTTTCGGAGGCCTTCGGATTATCTGCGAAGCTTATGAAGGGAAGGAAGCTCAAGGGATTCTGGCTCAAGAATTTCAGCTTTCTGTTATGGAACCTGCTGGGTGTGATCTGTCCTCTCATAATGCTGTGGATCACTCCGTATTATGAATGCACAATGACTGTGATGTATATGGATGCCGACGATACGCTCTGGCAGCTTCCTTCAGGCAGGAGTGCAGACCGCTCAGGAGACGGACAGGGACGTCAGATCATTGCTGCTCAGGAGGCGGTAAGCGGCGTGACACCTGTTAATGATGCAGCGGGAGAGGATATGCCTGTTCAGAAATCGGAGAATGATGACACATCTGTTCACGAGACATCGGAGGAGAGCGTGTCAGTTCAGGAAGAGGCTATCAGGGAGACCGCTGATAGTGAAGTGACGAATGTGAATATCTCTGACGGTATAGATACTGCTGCGGGCATTCCGAAAGATGAGACGGCCATAAATGAAGCAGCCGTAAATGAAGCAGCAGGAGAAGAAGCAGTCCTAAATGAAACGACCGGAAGCGAGAATGCCGATAATAAAACAGTCGTAAACGATTCCTCAGGCGATGATGCTGCGGATACCGCAGAGTCGGAGGAAAAACAATAACATTTTCAGGGAGATAATAAGATGAGATGTCCTTTTTGCAGCTCGGAAGAGACTAAAGTAATTGATTCCAGACCGGCTGATGAGAATACCTCCATAAGGCGCAGGAGACAGTGCGAGGCATGCGGAAAGCGCTTTACCACTTATGAAAAGCTTGAGACCATGCCGCTTATGGTGGTCAAGAAGGATAATACCAGAGAGGCGTACGAGAGATCTAAGATAGAATCAGGCATCGTCAGATCCTGTCATAAAAGACCTGTATCCACGGAACAGATCTCAAGGATGATCGATGATATTGAAAATGAACTGTTCAGTATCGGAGAAACGGAGATACCTACCTCGGTCATCGGAGAAAAGGTCATGCTGAAGCTTAAAGACATTGACCAGGTAGCCTATGTTCGATTTGCGAGTGTTTACAGAGAATTCAAGGACGTTAATACATTTATCGAGGAGATAGGGGAACTTCTGAAGAAATGACAGACATATTATCTGCTGTTTTCCGTTCTCTGCTCCCGTCGGAGTACTGTGAAAGCATTTATTCCTTTGATTTTGACAGGGCATACGCGGAGGGGAAACGCATTGTTTTATTTGATATCGATAATACCCTGGTCCCCCACGGAGCTCCGGCGGATGAAAGAAGCCTGATGCTGATAAATGGTCTTAAGGAAAAGGGCTTCAGGCTCTGTGCCGTATCCAATAATCGCGAGCCGCGGGTTAAGGGCTTCTGTGAGGCGGCAGATGTGGAGTATGTATTCAGCGCCGGAAAGCCTGAAACAAGAGGATATCTTGATGGGATAAGACGGCTTGGAGGCAAAACCGGGGAGACTGTATTCTTTGGAGATCAGATATTTACGGACATTCTCGGAGCCAACAGAGCGGGGCTTACAAGTATACTGGTAAGACCGGTGGATGCTTCTACGGACGAGATACAGATACGCTTTAAAAGAATTCTCGAAAAACCGTTAATTAAGGCATTCCTTAGGGATAAAGGTATTGCAATAAACAGGTATTTCTATTAAAATATTACCGATTATTCTGTGTTTTTACAGGGAACTGTTTACCGTTGTCAGTATAACGGACGGACAACAGGGTTTCGTGTTTTGGGGCAGAACAGCAAATAAGCAGGACATAAATTTTTTGGAGGAATATATATGATCTCAGCAGGCGATTTCAGAAACGGTATGACAGTAGAGATAGAGGGAAAGGTTCTTCAGATCGTGGAGTTCCAGCACGTTAAGCCGGGCAAGGGCGCTGCCTTTGTCAGAACAAAGTGCAAGGATGTTATCAACGGCGGCGTAGTCGAGAAGACCTTCAGACCTACAGAGACATTCCCGCAGGCTCCTATCGAGAGGAAGGAAATGCAGTATCTTTACAAGGATGGCGAGCAGTACATCTACATGGATATGGAGAACTATGAGCAGCTTTCACTCAACGAGGAGCTGGTCGGCGACGCAATGAAGTTCGTCAAGGAGAACGATATGTGCCGTATCTGTTCATACAAGGGAAATGTATTCTCGGTCGAGCCTCCGATGTTCGTTGAGCTTGAGATCACAGATACTGAGCCGGGTCTCAGAGGAGACACAGCAACAAACGTTATGAAGCCGGCTACAGTTGAGACAGGTGCCGAGATCAAGGTTCCTATCTTCGTCAATATCGGAGACAAGATCCAGATCGATACACGTACAGGCGAGTATCTCAAGAGAGTCTGATTCATAGTATTAGCAGATAATAATGCCCGGCCGGAGAGTCGGGCATTTTTCAGATGTTTTAAGCAATATGGGATATCCTGTCCGATGATCAGGAGGTTTCTGCCTGTCGGAACAGCCTCTGCCGGATGGGCTCCTGTCAGAAACGGGAATAAGAGTATATGGAAAAGATCATTAATATCATTGACAGCGCCTGCAAGGATGCCTTTGAGAAGGCCGGATTTCCAAGGGAAGCCGGCAAGGTCAATATCAGCAACAGACCTGATCTGTGCGAGTATCAGTGCAACGGCGCCATGGCTCTGGCAAAAAAAGAACACAGAAAGCCCGTCGATATCGCCAATGAGGCAGCGGAACAGCTAAAGGGATGCGAGCTGTTCTCAAAGGCAGAGGTATGTATGCCGGGCTTTATCAATATGGATATCAGCAGCAGCTTTCTGTCGGATTATTTAAACGGCATGTATGCGGACAGCAGAAACGGTCTGGATAAGGCAGAGCATCCAAAGAAGATAATTGTGGATTACGGCGGAGCCAACGTGGCAAAACCGCTTCATGTGGGTCATCTGAGATCGGCGGTCATAGGAGAGGCTCTCAAGAGAATGGGAGCAGCTCTCGGAAATGAAATGATAGGCGACGTTCATCTCGGAGACTGGGGTCTCCAGATGGGACTGATTATTGAGGAGCTTAAGGACAGAGGGATGCGGGAGTTTTCTCTTGCGGATCTGGAGGAGATATACCCTGCAGCATCGAAGAAGTCCAAGGAGACAGACGAGAACGGAAACCCTACCGCAGCTGCGGCACAGTTCAAGGCAAGAGCTCTCAATGCCACATCGAGACTCCAGAACGGAGATCCCGAGTGCATCGATATCTGGAAGCGTATAATGGAGCTTTCGGTCGCTGATCTTAAATAGAACTATGATTCGCTGGATGTGCATTTTGAGCTCTGGAAGGGAGAATCCGACGCTCAGAAGTATATCCCGGATATGCTGCAGAGCATGATAGACAAGGGTATTGCATATGAGTCTCAGGGTGCGCTTGTGGTGGATGTCTGTGAAGAGGGAGACAGTAAGGAGCTGCCTCCGTGCATAGTCAGAAAGTCAGACGGCTCAGCTCTTTATGCCACCACCGATCTGGCTACTCTTGTCGAGCGTGAAATGCTGTATCACCCGGATGCATATGTGTACGTGGCTGATCAGAGGCAGAGCCTTCATTATCAAAGCTTCTTCAGAGTGGCAAAGAAGGCAGGAATAGTAGGCGAAGACAGGGATTTGAGCTTTCTGGGATTCGGAACGATGAACGGAAAGGACGGAAAGCCGTTCAAGACCCGCGAGGGCGGAGTAATGAGGCTGGAGGTGCTGGTCGAAGACATCTGCCGTTCGGTTTATGAAAAGATCAGAGCTACAAGGGATGAAAATGAGATCTCTGCCGGGGAAGCGGAAAAGATCGCGGGAACGGTCGGTCTTGCGGCGCTCAAGTACGGAGATCTGTCAAATCAGGCATCAAAGGATTACATATTTGACATAGACAGATTTACAAGCTTTGAGGGCAATACCGGACCATATATTCAGTATACCATCGTGCGTATAGGAAGCATTCTGAAGCGGTGCCGGGCAGAAGAGTTCGGAAGCGATGAAACGGCAGCCGGTTATATCCGAAAAGCTGTAGAGGGCTCAAAGGCCGCAAAGGATCTGGCTCTGATGCTGGTGAGGTATAATGAGGTCGTACCGGCAGCCTGGGAGCAGCTGGCTCCTCACAAGATCTGTCAGTACATATATGAGCTGTCAAATGCCTTTAACACCTTCTATCATGATATCAGGATACTGAGCGAGGAGGATGCGGATACAAAGGCGGGTTACCTGAGAATGCTGGAGCTCACAAGAAGAGTGCTGACTGACTGCATTCATATGCTGGGCTTCGATGCTCCTGAGAAAATGTGATGGGATAGCGGCATAAGATATAATCGAGAGACATGATATCAAAAAATAACTTCAATAGCATGATATCAAAGAAAAAAGGAGGCGGTTCTGACCGCCTCCTTTTTTGAAAAGATCATTATTCAGACTTTTATGCCTTCTTAGGACCGTTCTTGATGGTTGAAACGCCTTCGATAGCGAGAAC
>JAQXPY010000093.1 GCA_029100885.1 Clostridiales bacterium
ACAATCGAAACACAGGCTGATTTAAAGCATTTGACAGGTCCCAGATCACTATTGTTGGACATACTTGCTTCAGATGCTCAGGGTAATAGATATAATATAGAGATACAGCGTTCAGATAAGGGAGCGGGCGCAAAGCGGTCAAGATATCATTCCAGCGCATTGGATGTAGACCTGTTAAAGAAGAAACAGGATTTTGACAGTTTACCTACCACTTATATCATCTTCATCACTGAGAGCGATTTTTTCGAGCAGGGATATTCGATGTATCATATCGAAAGGG
The DNA here is from genome assembly GCA_029100885.1 of Clostridiales bacterium. Classification (GTDB taxonomy): domain Bacteria; phylum Bacillota; class Clostridia; order Lachnospirales; family Lachnospiraceae; genus Avilachnospira. The sequence continues at coordinate 281 of JAQXPY010000093.1, forward strand.
TGATCAGGGAAACCAACGAGTCGTTTAATGATGATGCGTATATAATATACGTTAACGGTCAATACAGAGGCAGCGATGCCTTAGGCGGGCTGATGCATGATTTCTCATGCAGTGACTGGAGAAATATGAAAAACGAAAAGCTCGCCGAAGCGACAAGAGAGCTAAAAGAAACAGAGAAAGGAGTCGATACAATGTGCAGGATCTTAGAAGAGATGTGTAACGAAGCCAGAGCTGAAGGCAGGGCTGAAGGCATGGCTAAAGGCATTGAAATGGAAAGACGCAACACAGTCTTCAGAATGTTCAAGAGAGGCGATGACTATCAGTCCATCATTGATCTTACAAATGTACCATGTGAGACCATCGATGAATGGTACAAGGAGTACATCGCACAGACGAATCAGAAATAAATATTGTCACTCGCCGTTCAAGCTTAAGGGGACGCCCTGAATAGAGCGTCCCCTTATTTTTTTGTTATAATGCCAGATATTGAGTATCTAAACCTGCATTTGTCACTTCATGGCACACTCTGAGACTTTTTACCGCTTCCATAGACCATCTCCTCAATCTCTGATCAAGTCCGGATCGATACAGCCCGTTTATATTATCCCTTTCTCACCTGAATCCGGCGGCTGCGGTTCTGGCCCCATGTCCCGCTGCTTTTCCGGCCGCATGTCCCGTACTCCATGCTATCTGCAGATTAAAGCCCCCTGTATATGCGTCCACATCCAGCACCTCTCCCGCAAAATACAGACCCGGCACCTTCTTTGACTCCATGGTCTTCGGATTTATCTCTGAGACCGATACACCGCCGTGGGTAATGATGGCTTCATTGTATCCGCGGGTGCCGGTCACGGTATATTCCATGTGCTTTATGGCTCTTACAAGCCTGCGGCGTTCTTCCCTTGTGATATCTCTGACTTTTTTTTCTTCCGCTATTCCGGCTCTCCTCAGTATCACCGGTCTTAAAGCTGCTATCAGCAGCTTTGAAAGAGCATTGGCTATATTCATATTCATGCTGTCTTCAAAGTCTCTGAGGAGCCTCTGATCCAGCATTTCATCGGTCAGTGCGGGCTTCAGATCGATCTCCAGCCTGAGACGACCGTTATTCTTCTCTAAATTTCCTATTCTATGGTCTGTATTATTATCACACACAATATTTCCCGCAGCGGTATCTGCTGCAGCCAAAGACGAGGCCGACAGGATCAGCGGACCGCTGAGACCGAAATGTGTGAACAGCAGCTCTCCCGGTTCGCTGTCCATCAGGAGCTTTCCTGACCCGGCATATAGTCTTACCGAGACATTTTTAAGGCTTACTCCCTGCAGCTCTTCATAGTCTGTCTCTGCCGCCGTCAGCGGCACAAGCGCAGGACTCAGCTTACTGCAGCTCAGCCCAAGGTCCTTCGCTATCCTGTATCCTTCTCCGGTAGAGCCTGTGGACGGATAGCTCAATCCTCCTGTCGCCACTATCACACGATCGGCTCCGTAGACAGACCTCTTTTTTGATCTGCCTGACATGGCTGTGATCTTGAATCGTGTTTCTCCCGGCTCAGCATTTATTGCCTCCCTGCTTTCTTTCGATGCATTTCCCGATAACGGCTCTTTTACTTTTTCGCAGGCATTTTCCGCCTTTACCGCTGTATACATCTCTCTGTTTACGGATCGCTCTACCTTCAGCACCTCCGTGTCCAGCTCTACTCTTACCTTCAGCTGTTTCATCCTGCGGGCGAGAGCCGCTGTCACATCCGAGGCATGATCCGATGCCGGAAATGCTCTGTTTCCTCTTTCCACCTTAGTCCTGCATCCGTTTGCCTCTAACAGTTCTGTCATATCCTGAGGTGTAAAGGCTCTGAGAGAGGAATACATAAATCTGGGATTTGTAACTACATTTCCGATAAATGTACCGAAATCACAGTCATTGGTATAGTTGCATCTTCCCTTACCGGTTATATATATCTTCTTTCCTAATTTTTCGTTCTTTTCCAGCAGCCTGACTCTGCCGCCGTTTTCCGCTGCAGCTATGGCTGCCATCATTCCGGCTGCTCCGCCGCCTATTACTATTATTTCAGACATGTTTCCTCTGTTTCAGACCTGTATCACCCGGGAATATCGCTCCCCTCCATGCCTCAGTCAGCCGTTCCAATGACCAGGCGGCATTTGCCGGACTGGTTGATGGCAGCACTTCGGCCGGAAAAGGTATCTGCTTCGCCTGATACTTCATGTACAGGTCATATGCCGTTTTTCCGTTCACAAACACCCTGCTGACCTTTGAATTATCAATAATGCGGCGTAGATCGGTCGGCACCGCATCTCTGATGCTTGCATCACTGGAGCCTACGATCCTGCAGCTGTAGATCACATCCCAGAGCGCTATATGATGCTGCAGTATAAATGTCCTTTTCTCCTCTATTGTCTTTGGCACCTCGGCTTTGAACACTGCTGCTGTCACCTTCCAGAAGCGGTTCTGCGGGTGTCCGTAAAAGAATTGCTGCTCCCTGGATTTTACAGACGGAAAGCTTCCTAATATCAGGATATTGCTGTCCTCGTCATAAAGTGGTTCAAAGGGATGGGTAAGGAGCCTGTATTCATCATTTTTTATTTTCATATCCGGTATCTCTTAAGCTGTTCAGAGAAAAGCTTCTTTGTAAACATTAAAGTATCCTCTTTCTCTTAAAGCTGCTGTTCACCACCTTCAGCGCGTATATTATTATGATGGTTCCTATTCCGGCTGCAGCGGTAGACACTGCAAGCAGCACCTTAGGACCGAAGCTTGTAAGCAGGAAGCCGCCCGCGGCGCTGGCTATGACACAGCCCAGGGCATATGACAGGGTCAGCAGCGACTGTCCCTTAACGCTGTCCTCCTTATCAAAGAGCTCGGCCACCAGATATACCGTTATCGGTGCATATACCCCGTAGGATGTCAGCTGAAGCAGTGTGGACGCATATATCTGTGCGATGGAGCCTGCCAGCATTGTAGTCAGCGATCTTAAAAAGAAACAGAAGGCGGATATCTTGATCAGTCTGTCTATCCCGAATCTTGATGCCAGTGCGAGGGACAGGATCATAGGGAACAGCTCTAAAAACGCCTTCATTCCCTGAACATTTCCGTACTCGGCACTGGTGCCGCCGAGGGGCTGCATCACCTGGAACATAAAATTGTTGAGTGTCGCAAAGCAATAATATATAAGCGTGCTTCCGGCAATGAACCACATGAAGCGGCTGTATTTTCTGATGAACTGAATGTAGCTGATGCTTTTTTTCTTCTCAGCTGCATCATCCGAGCCCGGTAGCCTGATGCTCTTGACCATCTTCAGCCTGATATCTATGGCTCCGAGCAGCAGTATAACACAGATACCGAGTCCTATGATCCCGTACTGCAGCATCGGAGTTCCCAGGATCGGAAGGAGCTGGCCGATAACTGAAGAGGCCACGGCATAAGACACCGATCCCATGCTTCTTGCCACACCGAAATTCATCTGGTACTTATAATTCTGAAGCTGAAAATTCAGTGCATTGAGGCATGGCTGTATTCCCATGATCAGCACTATCTGAAGACAGTAAAGCACACCGATGACAGGATTCTTGCCTTTCATAGTAAGCAGACCGGCATTTATCAATGCTATAAATATAAATCCCAGTATCAGTATCTGACAGACTGTGATCCGCTTTGCCTTGTCCGCAAAATTTGCCAGTATCTGCTGTGTGATCGCGGCAAAGATAAAGCCTGATGACATCACCACGCCTATCTCGGAGTTGTCAAAGCCATGCTCCAGCATATATATACTCAGATACAGGAAAATAAACGCGTATATTCCGTAATAAAAGATATTTACCAGCGTGTAGGCAAGGTTCGCCTTTTTATCGGCAGTGATAACAAAATTTCGCAATATAACGTATAGCATCGGTACCTCACAGAAGATTTGGAATATCAGAATAACAGATCAATAATATTTTTTTAAATATAACTACAATTCTTAAAAGCGTCTAACATTATATCACCCGTTTTTTTTTATTCAAGCACTATCAAACTTTTTCTTGTTAATTCCACCTGATAAAGTATACTATTAATGATCATGCCCGATAATTTTTGTTTTATTTCTAAGGAGGTATTATGACACAGTTTACTTACAGCATCCCTACCAAGATCATCTTCGGTCCTGACAAGCTCGGCAAGCTCGGCAAGGAGCTTTCGAAGTTCGGAAAGAAGGTACTGATGGTTTACGGCGGCGGTTCTATCAAGAAGAACGGCATCTATGACAAGGCAGCCGCATCTATAAAGGAGGCAGGTCTGGAGCTTTTTGAGCTGTCAGGTGTTGACCCTAATCCGAAGGTTACCAGTGTTAACGCGGGCGCCGAGATCTGCCGCAGGGAAGGGATCGATGTCATCCTCGCCGTAGGAGGCGGTTCCGTGATCGACTGCTCAAAGGGTATCTCCGCGGCTGCAGCCTATGACGGTGATGCATGGGATCTCGTTATCGGCAAGGCTAAGATCGGCAAGTGTCTTCCTATAGTTACCATTCTCACACTGGCAGCTACCGGCTCCGAGATGGATTCCGTCGGTGTTATTTCCAATGCAGAGACCGAGCAGAAGCTCGTTATCGGAGCTCCGGCTCTGAGACCTGCAGTTTCCTTCCTGGATCCTACTCTTACATTCTCTGTAAGCGCTTATCAGACCGCCTGCGGCTCTGCTGATATTCTGTCCCATATTATGGAGGATTATTTTGTTGACGAAAACGGCAGCATGTACATGCTCGACCGTTTCAAGGAAGGTATGATGAAGACCGTCATCAAATATGCTCCTATTGCTATCGCTGAGCCTGACAACTATGAGGCAAGAGCCAACCTGATGTGGACCAGCTCCTGGGCTATCAACGGCTTTTCCGGAGGTCTTACCAACTGTGAGTGGACCAACCACATGATCGAGCATGAGCTTTCGGCTATCTATGACATCACGCACGGTCTCGGACTTGCCATCGTTACTCCGAGATGGATGAGATATGTCCTTGACGAGACTACAGCTCCTAAGTTCTATGACTTTGCTGTTAATGTATTCGGCGTTGATCCTTCTCTTCCTCAGATGGAGGCTGCCATGAAGGGTATCGAATGCCTCGAGGACTTCCTGTTCAACAAGCTCGGTCTTAAGTCTACTCTTACCGAGATCGGCATCGACGACAAGAATATCGATGTTATGGCTAAGAAGGCCTGCAGCGGCAAGGAGACTCTCAACGGCTGGAAGGTGCTCACACCTGCTCAGATCGCAGAGATCCTCAGAGCCTGCCTGTAATATATCGAAGGCGTGTGAATTTTTTTCACACGCCTCTTTATATCATTCTGTCTTTCGGAATCGGTTTCCTGTTTTTTTAAGTTGGTTTTTTTCGGTCTGGTTGGTTTTTCGGAAATACCCGACCCCGAACAACAGAGCTGATCTCCCGATAGATCCTGCATGCTTATGAGCTTATTCCTTAAATACCTCAGTACACTGTACCGTACTTCTTAAGCTCCGCATCGGTGATCCTGAAATGCTTCCTGATCGACTCAGGAATATTGTCTGTTCTGAAATACAGCATTACAGAAGACATTCCGGCGCTTTCCGCTGCTATATTCGCATACACTTCATCCTTATCTCCAGTGATCCTGCTGCTGTTCTTATCCTTGATGTAAGCTGTAACATTTACTCCGTAAAAATAAGGATACAGCGAGTTGCCCGCATCAAGACCGCTGAACTCGGTACAATCAAGAATCTCTGCGATCTCATCAGTGTCTGTGATGATCATATCCTCTATATCCTGATGCTTCGTCACACCTGTCTGTTTTGCTTCGAGAGCTGCTTCGTTTAAGTCAATGTATATCTCGCTCTGCTCCGAATCATCATACATGGATCCCGAAATGACCAGTGCGTTGATATTGTCAGGTCTGATCTTGCCGTTTATATCAGCACCGCATTCATCGATGATTCTGAGGGTCTCATCAAAGCTTTCGTAAACAGGATAGAATGCCATGGAGGAGAATACCCCGAGATACCCGTTTCTACCGTAGTACTCGTCTGCCATTTGCTGGAAACGACGGCTCTTGAACTGAAGATCACATACCACAGGTGTACTTCTTCTGTCCTCTGCGGTAAGCTCCAGAAGCTCTCTGCAATAGGTCTCATAGAGTCTGTCTATATCCTCCTCTGCTATATTCAGATGATCCTTGCTCATGCAGTCCTGATAATTGACTCCGGTGATATCTCTCTCCGGTGAACCCTCCTCAAAGGATGTCAGCGGATATACGGCATACTTGTATTCCTTTGTATCATAAATGCTGTCTATCTGCGCTCTCAGCTTTTTAACATCTACGGAATAAGAGCGATACATATCTCTTCCGTTTTTCAGATGCCATACCACAACTATATTCCTATAATCCGCGCCGCTGCTGCCTGAATTGTCCGGGTATATGTTCATCTGTCCGTATCCGTACTGCTCCGCATCCGGTCCTGCACCGTTGTTTTTGGAATTGGCAATACCATCCTCGGCTATAGCACGAACGGCATTGAACATATCGCTGCCAAGCTGCATGGCTTTAAGAACATCCGTCTCGGATCTGTCACTGTACACATAGCTGTATCTGTGCATTCCTCCATCCTCGCCGCTGACGATATGCCCATCATCCTGGAACACATCGTCCAGGTAATAGGTGCATATGCCTGCCGTTGCTACCTTGCTGTCATCCGGTATCCTGCTGTCATAGCCCGATACATCAAATCTGAAAAACGCAAACACGCATGCGGCTGCCGCAAAGGACAATATCAGCTGCAGCTTGTGACTCAAAAGCTTTCTGAAATCAAAATGGTATATGATCTCGATCAGTGCATGGGTAAGCACCGCAGCGGCCGCCATGCCAAATACGCCCCAAAGCGTGCTGTCCTTCATCATTGAGTAGAAAATGATTCCCGCCGCCAGCGATGCCGGGATCACTATCATTATCCTTATAGGTGCTTTTGTGACGCTGAATACCATAGCCTGTCCCGCTGTCTCAGAACGCCTCCTGCCATAGAGCCAGCCGGATACTGTTAACAGAAGTATTCCTCCGATCAGTGCTCCCGCGATCTGTACTGCCGGATCTATCTTATCCATGCACACCCAGTAGAGAGGAGACAGACACTGATAGGCAGTCTGAAGCTTTTCGTAGGCCGCATAATAATTATGGAAGAATACTTCCATATATGATACTGACAGAGCGAGCACTGCCGGCAGATAGAAGAAAAACACCATCAGAGCCAGGACTGCCACCGCACGGTGTGCCGTCAGCATCATTGCCAGGACCGTCGTCGCATAGATCAGAAGAAATACGCACATGCCTGCCAGATAGTTCTTGAACGCAAATGCCATACACCCTGCCACTCCCGTTCCCGGGAGTCCCAGAACTCCTGTATACATTCCGGCTATCAGCGCGGATATCAGGGCAAATACCAGGTACGGCACCGCTACTATGATAACGCTGTTGATATTCCGGATAAGGAATATCTTCTTTCTGCTGACAGGAAGACTGTGAAAGAAATCCGTTGTCTTTTTATCATGCAGATATGTAAATGCCGACACTCCCATCAGAACCGCAAAGAATATGATTACCGATATTACGACTCCGCCGTCCGTGGCAATATGAAAGCCCTTGAACTGGGAGAAAATATTAAGGTACGGTCTCAGATGCGCGTCGATGCCCGGTATCATGTCATAATTTGTTCCGGAGTTCAGACTGAAGTCAATGTACATCAGCGTCGCTATCGGAAAATAAAACAGGAAAACGATAACCGACAATGCTATGCTCCAGAGTCTGCGTTTCATATTTTCCTTTAACAGATCAAAGAAGGAGCTTCTTGATGTCATAGCCCTTTACCTCCGTTTCACAAATAAAAATCTCTTCAAGAGTCAGCGGAACCAATTCATAAAATACCGGATCAAGCTGCTGCATGATGCTGTTTATCTCTTCCTCAATTCCCCTTACAGTGAGAGTCAGCAGGCTTCCCCTTCTGTCCTTTGCAATGATATCCAGATCGTTTATATCTTCTTCATTCATTCCGGGTCTCAGCACGCACTGGATCTTGTGAATGTTAAGCTTCATGTCATCCAGATCCTTTGACAGCAGAATGCCGCCCTTATGCAGCAGTCCCACATGATCACAGATGTCCTCAAGCTCTCTCAGGTTATGTGACGCAATTACAGGTGTCAGACCTCTGTCCTCCATCTCTCCTGCCAGCAGACTCTTTACTGCCTGACGCATCACCGGATCCAGTCCGTCAAAGGTCTCGTCGCACAGCAGATATTTTGTCTTTGAGGAGATTCCAAGCAATACCGAGAGCAGCTTCTTCATTCCCTTGGAATATGTGTTGATTTTCTTTTCCGCAGGCAGTTCAAAGGCCGTCATAAGCTTTCGGAACATTTCCGTATCAAAGCTCTCGTACACCCTCGAATAAAACACTGCCATCTCGCCCGGCTTGGCATTTGCAAAGAAGTGCTGTTCATCAGATATATAGAATATCTTCTGCTTCTGTGCGATATTCTCAAAGATCTCCTCTCCGTCGACCAGCATGCTGCCCTCATCCGGTCTGATGATGCCTGACACCATCTTGAGAAGGGTCGATTTTCCTGCTCCGTTCGTTCCTATAAGCCCGAAGACCTCTGCCTCATTTATGGTCAGATCCAGCCGATCCACAGCAGTGAATCCGTCATATTTTTTTGTAAGGCTTTTCACCTCTATCATAGGGGTTTCCCTCCCTTCGTACTATCTATATGAATTCTATATGCATTTCAGTATTAAATCTTATATCCAGCAAAGCATGGAGTCTGCATGCATCCTCACTGCCTGAAGACATCCTCGACCAGACCTATGATATCGTCTCTTGCGATACCGAAGCGCTTTGCTTCCGCTATGTCTGCTCTTATCTGCTCCTTCAGCTGCAGCTGCTTGAGGCTTTTCGTTTTGTCAGCAGCCGCTACAAAACTTCCCTTTCCCTTTACCGAATATGAATATCCAAGGCGTTCCAGCTCGGCATATGCTCTCTGAACCGTGTTGGGGTTGATCGACAGCTCTGTTGCCAGACTCCTGACCGAAGGCAGTGGAGTGTGCTCCTGCAGAATACCCTGCATGATCAGCTCCGACAGCTTCTCCACGATCTGTTCATAGATCGCCCGCTTATCCATGGGGTTAAGCAGTATCATACGCTGCTCCTTTCTCTTTAGAATTTACAAACATACAGTTAAACATACAGGTTCACGGTGCTCTGAGTCTCCTGCATACTGATAAGATTATGCTTTAAATACTGCATGCTTTTAAATACTACATGCTTGTTCATGATTATTTCAGAACAGAAAAATATAATAATCTATAAGATAATGTATTAACTGTATTAGTTGTATTAGTACAGTCAGTATATCAGACCGCTTCAGTATTTGCAAGATATTTTTTTGTCCGATGCACAGCGTGCCGATATTTGCTATAATTAATAATCATCGTATCCTGATATAACAACGGCAATATTAAGGAGGTGATTATAAATGCGTGATTTTTTCAGAGATCATATCAGAAGAAGCGTGCTTTACCGCAACTCTTCTCTTACCGTTTATCTGGTGCTTCGTGCCCTGGTCATCCTGATCATGGTCAGATCTTTTTTACGGCACAGCTATGAGAGTGTTTTCCTGTGTATTCTTACTCTGCTGCTCATGCTGATACCAAGCTTCCTGGAACGCAGGCTCAAGGTCAGGCTGCCGGAGACTCTGGAGATCATTATCCTTCTGTTTATTTTTGCTGCCGAGATTCTCGGTGAGATCAACAGCTTTTATATCCGGGTTCCTCATTGGGATACCATTCTTCATACCATCAATGGTTTCCTTTGTGCCGCCATCGGCTTCGCTCTGATAGACCTGATGAACCGCAGTGATACGTTTTCTGTGAAGATGTCGCCCTTCTATCTGGCTCTGACTGCCTTTTGTTTTTCCATGACTATAGGAGTGTTGTGGGAGTTTTTCGAGTATTCAGGCGATCTGATCATGCATACGGATATGCAGAAGGATACAATAGTACACGAAATATACAGCGTCGAGCCTGACCCGACACGTTCCAACAGGGTCGTTGCCTTCACAGATATTCAGGAGGTGATCCTTGTTCACAGCGACGGCACCGAGGAGGTATTAGGTCTCGGAGGTTATCTGGATATAGGTATTCATGATACCATGAAGGATCTGATGGTCAATTTTGTGGGAGCGGTCGTTTTCTCATTTATAGGATACTTCTATGTCAGACATGGCTGGAACGACAGATTCCTGTCCCAGTTCATACCGAAACGCAGGGAATCGGATCCTCACGAACAACGGCGTGCCCGCGGAGATTCGGATCCTCACGAACAACAGCCTGACTGCAGAGATTCGGATCCTCACGAACGACAGCCTGACCGCGGAAGTCAGTTTATTCGGTAATTTTCTTTATACTTTTTCTATCAGGAGCTTATCGGTAATTATCTTTAATACTTTTTCTTTCAGGAGGTTACCGGTAATTATCTTTATACTTTTTTCTTTCAGGAGGTTATTATTATGAAACTAGGAATAATAGGCGCAGCAGGCCGCAGAGGAACTCTTGCAGCATATGCTGCCGCTATGAAGGGATGTTTTTCGGAGATCAAGCTGTTTGATGACAGGGCAAATGCAGCTGCTGCTGTTGCCATGGATCTGAATCAGGCTCTGACACTCAGCTCAGCCGTCGAGGTTCGTGCCGTGTCGTCAATTTCAGAAATGTCTGACTGTAAAGTGATCCTTTCGGTTTATTCAGTAAACTATCAGGATGTTAAGGATCGTCAGAAGGAAGCAGAGATGAATTATGAGCTCGCAGTCAAGGCCTGTGCCGAGCTGAAGACCCACTGCAGCGATTCCGTTATAATGGTTTCCGTCAATCCTGTAGACAGCTTTGTATATCTTTATCGTGAGCTGCTCGGCTGTGAGCCGGGCAGAGTCATCGGTGTTGGTGCTTCGGATACTATCCGTTTCAAATGGGCTCTTTCCAAGGTAACCGGACTACCGGCATCAGCCTTTGACGCCCTCTGTGCCGGCAAAACCGGTCACGGCATTCAGCTCTACGGAGACATTTCCCGTAACGGCGAGCCTTTCTCCCTTTCCGAGACAGATCAGAAGCAGGTGGAGGAGCTCTGTGTGGGCTGGTTCAAGGACTGGGCCGCTCAGAAGGCAGGGCTTACGGCCGACTGCACCTTGAGCTCGGCATTTGCGGAGATGGCTGAGGCCGTTGCACTGGACAGCAAGCGCACCTTTGCCTGCTCTACGGTTCTTGCCGAAAGATTAGGCTATAAGGGCTGCTCTATGAATTTCAATGTTGTTCTCGGTGCAAACGGTGCCGAAGACATCATTATTCCAAAGGTCAGTGACGATGAAGACGGATTCCTTAAGCTTTTTGCCGGAAAGATAAATGAAAGCATTTCTTCTATCCGGGGATAAGCTGCTGCGCACGATCCGCCTGTCTGCTGCTGTGAATTGCCGTTTATTAAATATATTGAACCATGATACGCATCGCTGATATCGATCTGAATTGTTATTATTGGAGGTCTTATGGATTTCTACAGTGAATACAGAAGCAAGCTCCGCACTCCTGATGAGGCGGTGAAGGTCATCAAGAGCGGCGACTGGGTGGATTACAGCGCCGCGCTGGCCAAGCCGGTTCTTCTGGATGAGGCGCTTTCCAGACGCAGGGATGAGCTTACAGACGTCAAGATACGAGGCAATCTGATGGACGGTCCTGTTCATGTTGCGGAATGCGATCCGTCTCAGGAGCATTTTATTTATCACACCTGGCACTGCTCCGCCTATGAGCGCAGTCTGTGCGACAAGGGTATGTGCTACTATACTCCTATGGTGTTTCACAATCTGGCAGCATACTATACTTTTTTTATAACGGTCGACGTTGCCATGGTCTCCGTCACTCCTATGGATAAGCATGGTTATTTCGGTTTTTCCATTCATACCGGAACCACCGGGGAGATACTTCGCCGTGCGAAAACAGTCATTCTGGAGATAAATGAACAGCTTCCTAAGGTACGAGGAGGCTATGACGACTGCATTCATATATCGGATGTGGATTATATCGTAGAAGGCGAGCATAAGCCTTTTGCAAAAAAGCCTGCTCACGAGATCAGTGAAAACGAAAGAAGGATTGCCGAAAACATTCTTCCTTATGTGAAGGACGGAGCCACCATCCAGATAGGTATAGGAGGAATGCCTGACGCCGTTGGCTCTCTGCTGGCAAGGTCCGATCTTAAGGATCTGGGAATGCATACAGAGCTTTGTTCGGATGCATATCTGGAGCTCTATCATTCCGGAAAGCTTACCAACAGACTCAAGAACCTCAACAAGGAAAAGCAGGTGCTTGGTTTTGCCATAGGCTCTCCCGAGCTCTACGACTGGCTGGATGACAATCCAAGCGTACTCACCTTCCCTCTTGAATATGTCAACAATCCGAGCGTCATCGGAAAGATAGACAATATGGTATCGATCAACAGCTGTATTACAGTAGATTTGTTCGGACAGGTTTGTGCCGAAAGCGTCGGCACCAGACAGATAAGCGGGACGGGAGGTCAGCTGGACTTCCTTGAAGGAGCGTCCATTTCCAGAGGCGGCAAGTCATTTATATGTCTCAACTCCACATATACCGATGCGGAAGGAAACATTCACAGCTGTATACTGCCTCATTTTCAGGGAGATATCGTGACCTCCCCGCGCAGTCAGGTCTATTATATCGCCACAGAGTACGGCGTTGTCAATCTTGAAGGAGCATCCTCATGGGAAAGGGCCGAAAGACTGATCTCCATCGCCCACCCGACATTCCGCGACCGCCTGATCCGCGAAGCAGAAAAGATGAAGATATGGAGAAAGACTTAACTGTTCAGCACCTTCAGTGATTTGATGCGGAAAAATGTGCCTGCATATTTTTCCGTATAAAATCACTGAAGAACTATACTCTCTTTGTATACTGCCCGAAATCCCATACATCCGTAACAAGCCCCTCATAAAACTCCGGCTCATGGCATACCATAAGTATGCTGCCCTTGTATGCCTTAAGAGCTCTCTTAAGCTCATCCTTGGCATCCACATCCAGATGGTTGGTCGGCTCGTCCAGCACCAGCAGATTGGTGGAACGGTTTATCAGCTTGCAAAGTCTGACCTTGGCCTGTTCTCCTCCGGACAGTACCCTGACCTGACTCTCTATATGCTTTGTTGTAAGACCGCATTTTGCCAGCGCAGTGCGTACCTCATACTGGGTAAAGGAAGGAAACTCTCCCCATATCTCCTCGATACAGGTGTTCTTTACCGACTGATCTGTTTCCTGTTCAAAATATCCTATCTCCAGATAATCGCCTGTCTCCACCTTTCCCTTAAGCGCCGGGATCAGGCCGAGTATGCTCTTAAGCAGCGTGGTCTTTCCTATTCCGTTCGCCCCGACGACAGCTATCTTCTGTCCTCTTTCCATCCTGAGCTCCAAAGGTCCTGACAGCGGATCGTCATCGTCATAGCCTATCACAAGTCCCTTTGTCTCAAACAGGATCCTTCCGGGAGTCCTCGCCTCCTTAAAGTTCATTTCCGGCTTCGGTCTTTCGGCTGCCAGCTCTATCTTTTCCATTTTATCCAGCTTTTTCTGTCTGGACATAGCCATATTTCTGGTAGCTACCCTGGCCTTGTTCCTGTTTACAAAATCCTTCAGCTCCGCGATCTCCTTCTGCTGCCGGTTATATGCCGCCTCCAGTTGGGATTTCTTCATCTCATAGACCTCAAGGAACTTATCATAGTCTCCGACATAGCGGGTCAGGCTCCTGTTATCCATATGATAGATCAGATTAACCACGCTGTTGAGAAACGGTATGTCATGTGATATCAGAATAAACGCATTTTCATAATCATTAAGATATCTTTTCAGCCACTCGATATGCTCTGCGTCCAGATAGTTGGTCGGCTCGTCCAGAAGCAGTATGTCCGGCTTTTCCAGCAGGAGCTTTCCTATCAGCACCTTGGTGCGCTGTCCGCCGCTAAGCTCCGTAACGTCTCTGTCGAGCCCGAGCTCTGTAAGCCCCAGCGCCCTCGCTATTTCCTGGACCTTGGAATCTATCATGTAAAAATCATGGGCCATAAGCAGCTCCTGCAGCACTCCGAGCTCCTCCATGGCATTCTCCATGTCCTCATCACTCATCCCCTCCGGAGCTGACATCCTGTCACAGATCGCATTCATCCGGGTCTCCATGTCCAGCAGGAAATCAAATGCAGATCTCAGCACCTGCTCTATTGTCATTCCCTTTTCCAATGCCGTATGCTGGTCAAGATATCCTATACGGGTATTTTTAGCCCATTCGATCCTTCCCTCATCAGGCTGAAGCTTACCTGTTATGATATTCATAAAAGAGGACTTGCCTTCACCGTTTGCTCCGACAAGTCCTATATGCTCTCCCTTCAGCAGTCTGAACGACACATCCTCAAATATTGCTCTGTCGCCGAATCCGTGGGTCAGTCCCTCAACTGTTAAAATACTCACCTTCTGCGGTTCTCCTTCTTTTTTCTTCACGATATGCCTGTGTGCTGCCGTATACTGCTCTTTCCGTCATATAAATGCTGCACAATTATCTACACCGCGTGCTGCTGTGTCAGGCTCCTGTGCTCCTGATTTCTGAGCATGCCGACGCGGTATCCTTCCTGAAGATACTCGAAACGATGCTTTTTGTAAAGAATATCCGAAGGAATGCGGGCAATAAGCATGATAAAGCTGTTCTCATCGGTCACACTGTCAAGATATTCATCGATATGATCCATGATCCTGTCGCCTACGCCCTGACGCTGCCATTTTTTATCCACCATTATGTCGGTAACTATAAATGTCACTCCTCCGTCACCGACTACTCTTCCCATGCCTATGAGCCTGTCTTCCTCATAAACACTTACCAGATACAAAGAATTGTGAAGAGCCTTATATGCCATCTCATCAGAGACCTTATGCCCCTTTCCGGAATTGATTCGGAGCATATTATATTCATTTATCTCAGGTATCCTTTCAGAAAAATCCATGACTGTTTCCTCATTAATGATTTAATCGGACGCCCGGTCTGATACGATCGTCCGTTATACTCGTTTATAATTATGTTTTGTATGTTATATCACAAAAATAAATAATTATGCAACCATTATTCATGGTATGATTTGTTTATATCATCCGACTGCATACGCAGTGTTCAATGCATTATAGTACAATTTTCTGAATTGTTTTTGGATATATTGCTGTACAATCAGTATTACTGACTGACAGCACCGCGAGACCTTACAGTGAAAAGGATCTTTAACTATGAAATACACTGATCATGATTATTCCGTTCCGATAAAAGATACATTGGATCATTACAACAATTACGCAAGAAAAGCCTCCTTCAGGGAGCTTCTCTACGTTTTCATTTCGGCATTTCTGTGTATTATTATCATTTTCCTTCTTGCAGGTCATTTCTTTTTAGACAGCCTTCATCGGGAATATGATGATTGCGTCAACGATATGCGTGTAACAATGGATTCGGTGCTGGAAAGATACAGCTATTCCACCGGTCTTCTGGATTATGAGACGCAGTACCTGAACGACTCAATGAAGCAGGAGACAGAGGTCGTCAGATTCGCTGTTGAGAATACACCGAGATCTGGGCTTCAGGCTGCTCTGGATGTTATGACGAGTGAAAGCGACAATGTTGAGTTTTACTATTATGAGGACGGCGAATTCGTAATGGAGAGCAGCAATTCACAGGGGCTTCCTCTGATAGACAGAGAGCTCCGGGAGCTCTTCAGAAACGGCACATTTACTCAGGAGCTTGATAATGGCATTGTCAACGTTTATTTCTCTTCGTCACTTGCCAGCGGACGTGTTGTCACAATGTACCGGAATGTCGGCAATACATCCTCCCTCAGTATCAGGGATACCTTCGGAAGCACACAGTATGTAAATGACGGCGGCATTCTAATCTATAATATAACCGACGGGAGCATCATTTCTTCCACAAATGCCGCTGCAGCCGGTGCCGGCAGCGTATTTTCACCTGAAATCACCGTTCCGGAGCAGATACTGGATCCTGATGAATTCGGCAGCTTCTCCCTGCGCAATGTTATTGACAGGATCGGCTCATTTCAGGTTATCTCTCATGATCTCGACGAGAACCACAGACTGATAGTCTGGCACAGCATGAGGGAATGCTTTGCTGCGGCAGTAAAGGAGGTATTCGTTCCTGTTCTGTATTTTATGATGGTGCTTGCCGTTCTTGTTATCGGAGCCGCTTTTGTACGGCTGTTCAGATATCCTGTCAGGCTCAGGAACGAGCTTATTCATATAGCGGGAAAGCTGTATATTGACAAAACGGTCTTAAAGAGAGCCTCTTCTCTGGCTACCGTCTGCATACTTATGATCTGCGTTATTACCTCCTACATCAGTATGCTGACAGGTCTGAGCATAGAGAACATAGAGGCCTCCCGCAATTTAGACAACATTACTGCAGAGGAGCGGTTCGGTCTTGAAGAGAAGGCTGAATATTACGATTACAGAGACTCTAACCTGTCCCTGTTTCTCGACAAGATCACACGGCTTATCGAGGAAGTTCCTGCAATGCAGTCCAACAGCAGGCTTGCTGAATTAGGCAGCATAATCAATGCCTCGGAGATCACGCTTTTCAGCAATGATCTGCTGTCAACAAATTCCTCCACGGGCTTTTCCGGAGTGAGCCTTGGCTATCAGGATGAGATTATCGATCAGCAGCTGGAGCTGCTTATTACCGGAGAAAAGACATCTGCTCTTATATGTATTGATGAGTCAAAGGAGGTATATGACTATATAACAAGGCGAAGGCTTCACCCCGGTTTTATCAGATTCCGTCTGGTCAACGATACTTTCAGCGATTATCTGAACAGCCTCTCCAGAGACGCAGTACTTATCGAGGCTGATTTCGGCATCTCGGACAAGCTTTATTACTATAACAGCCTGCCTGACAGGCTTATGCTCAGCCGGTCCGGTTCTTCAGAGATAGTCGTGATAGACAATACGCTTTCCGAAAACGAGCTTAAGGACGGTTATTTCGGGATCCGCACCATAAACAACCTCCGTTATTATATAAATGTCCGCGCCGACAGCAACAATCCTGACTGCTTCTTTATTTCTGCGCAGCCGCTTGATGTGCTGCTGGAAACTGTTTTCTTCGCTCTGAGCCGGCAGCTTATCTCCTGCGCTGTCATACTGGCTGCCTTACTTATATTTTACTGTCCGTGCATCGTATCCGGAGACAGGATCCTGGTTTTTGATGGGTCTGCCGGCAATCCGGCCGCAGATTCAGTCCTTTTTGAAGAGGATGAGGGCGATACAGACAATGAGTTATCCTCTAACAGGAAAATGCTGCGCTCCTATCGGATATCCTGCGACGCACTTGAGAAAAACTTCACCTTCCACATCCATTGTGTGGAGTTCCTCTGCATTGCTGTGTTTATACTGTTTGTCATATTTGATCTGACAGGCTGCATCTCCGGCAATTCACTCGTAAGGTACCTGCTTCTTTCCGACTGGCAGAAGGGATTCAATATCTTCTCCCTGACAATGATATTCATCATTTCCGCTGTTATCTGGGCTGTCAGCAGGCTACTGTGCGCGGTGATCCTGTCTATATCATCGAATATGGGACCTTCCGGACTTACACTTGGCCGCCTTATCGTCAGCCTTATCAGACTTATATCCTTGCTGCTGGCAGCTGTACTGATCCTGTCCCAGCTTGGCGTAAATGCCGGAACGCTGCTTGCGAGCGCCGGTCTGGCCTCTGTGGTCATTGGTATCGGTGCCCAGAGCACCGTCAACGATATCCTGTCAGGACTGTTCATTATTTTTGAGGGTAATTTCCGCGTGGGCGATATCGTCAGCATCAACGGCTGGGTCGGAATGATCAGGGAAATAGGCGCCAGAACGACCTGTATTGAAAGCTACGGACTGTTTACGGACTATAAGAACATTCGTGTCATTAATAATTCTTCTCTTAATGACATTACCAATCTGTCCAGACTAAGCTCTATGGCAATAGCCTGTATTCCTGTGGCTTATGAATCTGATATGGATCATATCGAAAAGCTGCTGCAGACCAATGCCGCCTTTATCAGAGAACGTCTTCCTGAGATCCTTGAAGGTCCGTTCTATGACGGAATCATTCAGCTGATGGATTCTGCAAAGCTTATCAGGATCAGAGTTCGCTGTGATGAAGCAAGCCGAACCTATCTTGAAAGAAAGCTTTTGCAGATATGTACCGAGATACTCGAGTCCAACGGCGTCACAATTCCGTACAATCAGCTTGTGCTGCACATGGCGGATACCTCAGTCGTTTCAGATTCCGAAGCCCGTACTGATACAGACATCAGAGCGTGAGCCTGATTCCGTTTTCATGAGCCTGATACTGTTTATGAGCCTGATTTCGTTTTCATGAGCCTGATACCGTTCTCACGAGCCTGATACCGTTTATTTACCTGAGGAGCATGCATGCTGACCTATAGCTTTGAAAACATCAACTGCCCTATCTACGAGTACATATATGAAAGAATAAGACAGGATATTCTCAACGGATCGCTTGCTCCGGGGGAGAAGCTCCCATCCAAGCGATCCTTTGCCAAGAATAACGGCATCAGCACCATAACGGTTCAGAATGCCTATGATCAGCTGATCAGTGAAGGATATCTCTTTACATTGCCGAAAAAGGGCTACTATGTCTCGAATATATCCGGACTTATCCTCGGAGCAAAGACCTCCGGGTCTTCCGTCGTGACCGGCTGCGGCAGCGCAGCACCTGATAATAATAATAATAATAATAATAGAAGTAATAATACTAATAGTAATGTGCTTCTCGATCTTTCCGTCAATCGCACAGACCCTTCTCTGTTTCCGTTTTCCGTCTGGGCCAGAATCATGAGGGGAGTTATTTCGGAAAAAAGCGCCGGTCTCATGACTCCTTCTCCCACCGGAGGCATTCCTGAGCTGCGGGCTGCCATTGCAGGACATCTTCGATCCTTCAGAGGCATCAGCGTCAGCCCTGATCAGATCATTATCGGTGCCGGAACCGAATATCTCTACAGCCTCCTGATTCAGCTGCTTGGTCCGGATAGGGTATACTGTACAGAAAATCCGGGCTACCGAAAGCTGACAAAGATATACTCCCAATATAATGTCCGCTGTCGATTTGCCGAGATGGACGATTGCGGCATTATCGTGGATGAGATCGAAAGAAACAATGCTGATATTGCCCATATCAGCCCTACCCATCATTTCCCGACAGGGATAACCATGCCGGCCGCAAGAAGATATGAGGTACTCAACTGGGCTTACTCGGCATCGGACAGATATATCATTGAGGATGATTACGACAGCGAATTTCGCCAGAACGGCAGGCCGATCCCTCCTCTTCTGAGTATTGACACGGCCGGCAGAGTCATTTACATTAATACCTTTTCCAAATCACTGACTCCGACCATACGAATCAGCTATATGGTGCTGCCTCCTGCTCTTGCCGCAGAATTCAACCGCCGGCTCTCATTTTATTCATGCACGGTTTCCAACTTTGAGCAGTATACTCTGGCCGAGTTTATTTCAGGAGGCTGGTTTGAGAAGCATATCAACAGACTGCGTCTTTACTACATAAAAAAAAGAAGAGCCATTCTCCAGTGCCTTGCCGAGGGTCCCCTTAAGGGACGCTGCAGCTGCATAGAGAATGACTCCGGTCTCCATTTCCTGCTCTGTCTCAATACCTCCCTCACAGATTCCGAAGTATCCGGGAAACTGAGACAGCACGGGATCAATATTGATGCCCTCTCCGACTATTTTCTTGACGGAAGCCGAAGGGATACAGGCAAATTCCTTATAAATTACTCAAATATAAACGTTGAGGATTTTCGTAATGCCATCAGCATCATCGCAGAGGTGATCTGAGGAACGTCGAATACCCGGGCGTGAAATAATCCCGATCTTCCTGCTTTGCGATCACAGAAGTATCAGCGGCTGTGAATACCCCGGTTATCTCTTTCTGTTCTTTCTCATCTCGATGAGAGGCTTGACCGGTGCTGCCGCCAGCTTGTTGGCACGACGCTCCAGTACCTCCTTCGTTTTCTCCCTGATATCTCCGGAGCGCTTCAGCGCTTCTCTCGTCATAATAGGAGCTGTGATCTCATATATCAGCACTCCGAACAGGATGATGTTTCTGATAAACGGACCGTCCGTCTCCAGCGCCTGGGCTGTGGCACACATTCCGAGTGCGACTCCCTCCTGTGGAAACAAAGTGATCCCAAGATAATTGGTGACACTGCGGCTGCAGCCTGTAGACTTTGCGGACAGATATGCGCCGAAATATTTTCCGAAGCATCTTGTCACTATGTAAATCACGCCGACAAGGATCAGCATAGGCTGTGTAAATACCGTCAGCTTAAGTCCGGCGCCGCTCAGCACGAAAAATGCGCACAGCACCGGGCTGGACCATTTATCCGCCCTCTCCATCAGATCATCAGACAGAGGACATATATTGCAGAAAACAGT
>JAQXPY010000094.1 GCA_029100885.1 Clostridiales bacterium
CGCAGGGGAAAACTACAGAACAGTCCCGCTGCATATCTTTCTCGGAGATCAGGATTGGCCGGACATTCCCGAGACCGATATGAATGCTTTTTATGCAGCTCAGGATTCCTTCAGAGGAAAGACCGCTTCATCCTGTCCGTCACCGGACGAATGGGTGACGGCTTTCGGAGATGAGGAGACGGTATTCTGCTTTACGATCTCAAACGGTCTTTCAGGCTCCTACAACAGTGCCATGCTGGCCAAGTCCATGTATGAGGAACAGCATCCGGACAGAAGGGTCTATGTGCTGGATTCGCTTGCAACAGGACCGCGAATGGTGCTTATGATCAACCATCTGAGAGAGCAGATAGCCTCGGGAGCGGATTATGAGACGGCATACAGAAAAACTCTTGTATACAGAGACAGTATAGGGCTGCTGTTCACTCTGGAATCGATCCAGATGCTGGCTAACGCTGGAAGAGTAAGTCCTCTGATCGCCAAGGCTGTGGGTATTCTCGATATGCGCATGATCGGAACCGCCAGCAGGCAGGGCACCATCGAGCTGGTCGATAAGCACCGCGGTTATAAAAAGACGCTGCTCGGAACCTTTAAGCAGATGCTTAAAAACAATTACAACGGCGGAAAAGTCGTTATCTCACATAACAGAAACGAGCAGGCGGCAAATGATCTGGCGGAGCTTATCAGAAAGCAGTTCGGAGAGGTTATGATAGATATACACAAAACGACTGTTCTTTGCAGCTACTATGCGGAAAAGGGAGGATATATCGTCGGATTTGAAAAAGCACAGGCATGATACGGTAAAAGTCAGCCTGTAAAGCCTGTCAGAAGGGCATGCTGCGGCAGCGGATACGGAGAAGACAGACCTGTGTTCCTGTAGATCGCGCAGGGAGCATTTCGGGAATCAGGACAACAGCCTGTCAGCGGTTTTAAGAAAATGAAATAAAAGCTCTCCGGTCATGCCCCAGATCACCCCGAATTCGGTCTCGTAAAAATAGAAATTTCTCCGACGTTTGTACCATTTATAATCGCGTCCGCCCGGAATCAGGGAGAATGGAAAATCCTCAGGCAGATCTATCACATAGGCCGCAGGGCAGATACGCGGGGTCATGGTCAGAAGTCTGTCGAGAGGTATGGAAAAGACTGAACCGACCTCATCCTCCGAACAACCGCCCTCATAATCCTTAAGGAGTCCGAGATAAGAATAAATAAAGGCATCTCCGACTCCGTTCATTGTAAACAAAGGAGAAATTATATCGAGCTGCTCGTCTTCGGTGAGCAACTCTTCCTGTATCTCTCTCCTTACAGTCTGTTCCGGAGCTTCATCACTGTCAACACGACCGCCGGGAAAGCAGATCTCTCCTCCCTGACGGATATTGCTGCTCCTTACTTCAAATAAAACCGATAATCTGCCGCTGCCATCCTCGATAAGAGGAATCAATACGGCGGCATCCCGGGCACCGGCAGCCTTGATATGTTCAAAGCGGTCGGTATTATATTTGTCCTTAAGTATTTGTATATTTATCATAATTCTCCGGTACAGCTGAACCTTCTGCCGGTGATGGGGCTTAGACTCTTTGCTGTGAAGTGGTTTCCAGGCTCACTCTCCGAATCCTTAAGGTCTGAGCCGAGGCCGTTTGTCTTCCCGGGCATAAAGAAAAAGAATCTCAGATATGCCTTGAAGAGATGATAACATAAGGAACAGGGATACAGCAATTACTTCGCTTTTTTAAATATTCTTTTTATAAACACGTTTACCGTTCATGACGGCACAAGCTGCAGAAATAAAAAAGCTTATGACCTTTTCCGGCATTCCGGTCACGTGCTGTGTTCCTGTCACGTGTTGTGTTTCGGTCATAAGCTCTTTTCTTAATTTGTGCTTCAGCTTTTTTCTGTTGTAGCTGACCCCATCCTGCATTGTTCTGGTAGCCGGATCAATGCCGTTCCAGTCTCTGCGCTGCATAGCATAAAATGCTTTCTGTGCCTTTTTGCTCCTCTTGCCGAGGGGAATGAATTTTTCTGTCATATAGCTCCTCCGTGTTATAAACGCTGTTTTCCTGCTGATATTATTAAGTATATCATATCGGATACGGGGTGTCTCTTTACAATGCAGTAAGGAATTTTACGATAATCGTAAGAAGCAGTTAATTTTTAAAGACGTGTATTGTGCTACTATCATTGGGCTGTATATTCTCAAAAAAGGGCGGCACGGCATTGATCGCTGTATGATATGACAATGCATACCGGCTGCCATAAGAGGACAGAAACGGTCTGTAACTGTGCGGTTACGATTGACCGGAAGTATTAACGATAATATTTAAGAAGGCATTAAGATGACAGACAACAGACATGACCTGCAGCCCGGGAATAATAATGAATATGCGGAAGAGGGAATTGAGGGCAGGCACAGGAATCCGAGAGCGCCTCGCCGCAGGACTGCAGGCATAAACAAGGAAGAGCTTCAGAGCATTCAGAACAGTATTGAACAGAGTCTCTCCGTATATGAAAAGGCGGACTGCAAGGCAGAGCATTACAATAAAGCCTATAAGCCGGTAAACACGGAAGAGCTGCCTTACAGCAGAAAAGCAGAAAAGGGAGCTTTCGAAAATTCAGTCACAGAAGCAGACAAAAACACTGCCGCAGGCGCTGCAGACGATATTGCAGGATCCAAAAGCGGAAAAAAGAAGCACCCGGTCTTAAAAACACTGCTGGTTATCGTAGTGTGCTGCGCGGCATTTTTAGGATACAGGTTTTTTTCCATGCAGTCAGGCTACTATACGGTGGCGGTATTCGGTGTGGATTCGAGAAACGGAAATGTAGGCAAGGATGCCCTTTCGGATGTCAACATTCTGGCAAGAGTGGACATGGCGACAGGGGAGATAAAGCTTGTTTCAATGTATCGCGATACGTATACCATGATCAACAGTGACGGAAAATTCCATAAGCTGAATGAGGCGTATTTCAAGGGAGGTCCTGAGCAGGCGATATGGGCTGTGGAGCACAATACAGATGTGAAGGTGGATGATTATGCAACCTTTAACTGGAAGGCTGTTGCCGATACCATCAACATTCTCGGCGGAGTTGATCTTGAGATAACCGATAAGGAGTTCAAGTATATCAATGCCTTTATAACCGAGACCGTAAACAGTACGGGGATCGGTTCCTATCAGCTGGAGCATGCCGGAATGAATCATCTCGACGGCGTTCAGGCAGTTGCATATGCCCGTCTGAGGCTTATGGACACCGATTATCAGAGAACGGAAAGACAGAGGAAGGTCATTGGTCTCGCTCTGGAAAAAGCCAGAAATGCGGATTACGCGACTCTCTGCAGTATTCTAACTGCAGTTCTGCCCCAGATCAATACAAGTGTGACGATAGATGATCTGCTGCCCTTTGCAAAGAACATCAGCAAGTACTATATAGGTGAAACTGCCGGATTCCCGTTTGATAGGCAGGGCATGGATGTGGGAAAGCTGGACTGTGTGGTTCCGGTAACACTGGAGAGCAATGCGGTTAAGCTGCATGAATTTCTGTATCCTGATGAAAGCTATACTCCGAGCTCGCAGCTGAAGGAGATCAGTGATAAAATAATATCGGCGACCGGACTTGACAGTCTGTGAGAAAAGATTTTGATGGCTTGAAAAAAGGCAGTGAGAAAAGATATTTTTGAGATTAAGAGGAGAAGGACGATGCAGGGAGCAAGACTGACCACACTCTGTCATCTGGAGAGAAATGACTGCTATCTTATGCTGCACAGAGTCAGAAAGCAGGTGGACATAAACAAAGGAAAATGGATCGGCGTAGGCGGAAAATTCGAAGAGGGAGAGTGCCCCGAGGACTGCCTCCGGAGGGAAGTGAGGGAAGAAACGGGATTTGAACTCAATTCCTGGAGGTACCGCGGAATGCTGACGTTCATATATGACAACAAGGCGCCTGAATTCATCTTTGTATATACCAGCAATGATTTTTCGACCGGAAGCGATAAAGAAATGCCTGAGCCGGACTGTGACGAGGGTATTTTTAAATGGGTGCCGAAGTCTGAAATCATGTCTCTGGAGCTTTGGGAAGGAGACAGATATATGCTGGATTATCTGATAACGGAGCGCAGAGAAAGCTTCTCGCTGAGACTTGTGTACAATGCTGAGGATGAGCTGACAGAGGCATGGGAGCTTTCCGAAGCTCCGGTACGTTTAAAATAGAGCTGCGGACTATGGGTGAGGATCGGACAATAACTGATACCGTATGTAAAACGGCTGAGGAATGCGGCAGACTGTATACCTTTAATGATGAAATGAGAGCTGTGTTCGGAGGAAAGGTCTACAGGCTGTCTCTTTCGGCGTCCGTTTCCTGTCCGAACAGAGACGGAACCTGCGGTACAGGCGGATGCATATTCTGCAGCGCAGGCGGCTCCGGAGATTTTGCGGAATCGGCGCAAAACAGTATTCATGAGCAGATACAGGCTGCGAAGCATCGTGTCAGCGCTAAGCTTGGCAAGCACCCTGCGGGGTATATGGCATATTTTCAGTCATTTACGGGAACCTACGGGGATGAGGAGCATATTGAAAAATGCTTCAGGCAGGCAGCCTCAGAACCGGAGATAAAAGCACTTTCGGTGGCAACGAGACCGGACTGTATCAGCGACAGGATGCTCGGAGTACTAAGCGATATCAACAGAACAATGCCGGTGTATGTGGAACTGGGGCTGCAGACGATACATGAGGACACAGCGGAATATATAAACAGAGGCTACAGACTGCCGGTATTTGAAGAGGCTTTCAGGAGACTGAAGGCACGTGGACTTCGTGTGGTGGTGCATGTGATCGTAGGACTTCCGGGTGAGAATGCAGACAGGACAAAGGCTACGGTCAGATATCTGTCGTCTCTGGAAGCAAAGACAGGAGGCATCGTGGACGGGATAAAGCTGCAGCTGCTGCAGGTGCTCAAGGGAACGGCGCTGGCTGAAAGGCTGCCGGAAGATATTGAGGCGGCTGAGAAGCGCGGAAATACTGAGGGTTCGATTATTCTTAATGACGGAAAAACTTTGCCATGCTATAATATAACATCGTATTCCGAACTGATAGCCGATCTTGTCTCCATGCTTCCGCCCGAAACGGCTGTGCATCGTATGACGGGAGATGCGCCTAAGAAGCTGCTTTTATTCCCGCTATGGCCGGCAGACAAGAAGAGGGTGCTGAACTCGATCACACATACAATGAGATCACGCGGCATGCTGTAGGCGGTATCCGCAGGCGGCATCCGTACCGGTGATTGCTTAATTGCAGCAAGATATATGGTATCGTATCAGGGCTTCAGGAGTATTATTTCAGAAAAACCGGAACCACCGGGTCGATCATTAAATCATAAGGAGAACAACGATGTTCATAGATAGCTTTGGTAGCATGGTCTTCAGCGAAAAGGTCATGAAGGAGGTGCTGAGTGCCGATTCCTTCAGAAAGCTGATGAAGGTCAGAAATGAAGGAATGCCTATGGAGCGGCCTCTTGCCGACGAGGTGGCCGAGGCGATGAAGAACTGGGCTGTGGAAAAGGGCGCGACTCATTACACACACTGGTTCCAGCCGATGACCGGATCAACTGCCGAAAAGCACGACGCATTTCTGGACAGGGACAGAGACGGAGAACCTATTCTGGAGCTTTCCGGAAAGGCGCTTCTTAAGGGAGAATCAGATGCATCTTCATTTCCGTCCGGAGGCATCAGAGAGACCTTTGAGGCCAGAGGCTATACTGTTTGGGATCCGACTTCTGATGCATTTATCAGAGAGGATACGCTTTGCATTCCGACATCCTTCGGTTCCTATGACGGAGCGGTACTGGATAAGAAGACTCCTCTGCTGAGAAGTCTGGAGACCCTTAACCGCCAGGCTGTAAGGCTGCTGCGCATTTACGGAGAGGAGACCCGTTATGTGTTTTCCTCTGTCGGATTGGAGCAGGAGTATTTTCTGATCAACAAGGAGGATTATGCCAAGAGAAGAGACCTGATCCTGACAGAGAGAACTCTGTTCGGAGCGCCGACACCGAAGGGACAGGTGCTGGACGATCATTATTACGGTACTATCAGACCGAGAGTAAAGGCCTTCATGAAGGAACTTGACGAAGAGCTCTGGAAGGTGGGCATCTACTCCAAGACGGAGCATAACGAGGTGGCGCCTTGTCAGCATGAGATGGCTCCTGTTTTCGCCAGAGCCAATATTGCTATAGATGAGAATCAGCTCACTATGGACATCATGAAAAAGGTGGCGAACCGCCATGGATTTGTGTGCCTGCTTCATGAGAAGCCGTTTGAAGGCATTAACGGTTCGGGAAAGCATAATAACTGGTCTGTCTCCACCGCCGAAGGGGATAACCTGCTGAATCCCGGCAAGGAGCCTGAAAACAATCTCCGCTTCCTGCTGTTTGTAACTGCGGTCATCAAGGCCGTGGATGACTATCAGGAGCTGCTCAGAGTATCGGTTGCTTCCGCGGGAAATGATCACAGACTCGGAGGTCATGAAGCGCCTCCGGCTATTATTTCCATGTATCTCGGTCGAAAGCTCAGAACAGTTGTGGATTCGATAATCAACGGTACCGATCTTAAGACTGCCTATGCGAAGAGCGCTAAAACAGAGCAGAATGACGACAGAAACCGTACATCGCCGTTTGCGTTTACCGGAAATAAGTTTGAGTTCCGTATGCCGGGCTCTTCGGAGAATGTCTCATGCACAAACTATATTCTCAATACTGCCGTTGCCGAAAGCCTCAAGCAGTTTTCAGACAGGCTGGAAAAGCATGCGGGTAAGGCTGAACTGGAGGATGAGATAAGAAAGCTTGTCCGTGAGGAGCTGACAGCCCACGAGCGTATTTTGTTTGAAGGAAACGGATACAGTGAGGAATGGGTCAGGGAGGCAGAGAGAAGAGGACTTGCAAACATCAAGTCAACTCCGGAGGCCTTTGCGCATTACTGTGACGAGAAAAACGTCAGACTCCTTACCTCCCACGGGATTCTGAGCCGTGAGGAGATCAGAGCCAGAACCGTGATAGGAGTTTCAAAGTATAACAATATCATCAATGTTGAGGCGAGGACAATGCTTGTAATGGCAGAAAAGGATATTCTGCCCGCAGCTGTAAAATACGGCAGTGAGATGGCATACGGTATCGAATCCAAGCAGGCTCTGGGTCTGGATGTCGAGCATGAGACATCAATACTTGCTGATATCAACAGCCATGTCAAAGAGCTTGCAGCCAACAACATGAGGCTGAAGTCAGTGTTGGACGGGCAGCCGGCCGATCCTGAAGAGGCGGCGATGAATGCGTACAGAAGCATTCTGCCTGTGATGAACGAGGAAAGGCGCATCGTGGATGAGTTGGAGCTGCTGTTGGATAAGCACAGCTGGCCATATCCGGATTATACAGATCTGCTGTACTATGTATAAAGCCTCAACTGTTCAGCACCAGACCCGGTGCAAGCAGGAAAGCGTTTACAGTATTTCTGTTATTTAAGGTTTATACAGAAATAAGTCAGATTATATTAATAAAGTTTATTAATTCATCATTCCGTCGGTTATTATCGTAAGATAACCGACGGTTCTTTTTTATTGAATGGAAGGCTTATTTCACCTACACTGTGGGTACATAAAATAAACAGATCAGGGAGGATCAATATGAAGAAGTTATTCAGAATCATTTATATGACAGCACTGATGACAGCGATGTGCGTATTTCCTTCTTTTGCATCTACAGCAATTACCTCTGTAGAGTTTTCATACACCATAGATCCGGAGACGGCGATCACAGAAGGCTGCAATGATCCTTCTTTAGAGATAGCATACAATGCGCCGTATGAACTGGAGGATTGGAGCTGCTCATCCGATACAGGCATTGCAACGGGAAAGAGTCCGCTGACATACTCGATGACCTTGTCGGCGGACAGGGGATATTATTTCTCTGCATCTTCCTCTATAAGCATTACCGGAAACGGCACATCAGAGATCATCAGAAGCACGGTCAGCTCAGATAAATCAGAGCTGACGGTGAGATTCAGGGCATATCCTTATTATCAGGCAAAGGCGCCTTCATTTATCACTGCCTTTGATGATGTAAAGGGAAGCAAATCAAAGACAGAGACATCAGGAAGAGGCACCACTGTTTCGATCAATAAGAACGGCGCCTCCAAGGTAGACTATGTGATCAGCTATGTGGATCAGAGCGGAGAGTACAAGACAAAGGGAGGTACTACCACAAGCTCGAGTATTTCTGTATCCTCCTATAACAGGATATATTCCGGAACCTCAAGCGACAGGCATTCAGCCTATATTCTGGGCATTGCGATAAGAGCATCGGAAAATATAGGATCCCAGACAAAGATCGCTCCGAGCAGCTGGGTGTATATTTCCGGAGGCAGCAATTCCATAGACACAGAGGAATATTTCTATAACTATTCGTGCTGGGGTGATGTCCGTATCTCGGATGGAGGTTCGGCCGGCTCCGCAGGCTCCTCGGGAAACACTGCCGGAACGGTGAAAAACGGCTGGGGAGGAAGCGGGGATACCTGGTATTACTACAGCAGCGGAGCAACGGTCAAGGGATGGGTATTTGACGGAGGAAACTGGTATTACTGCGATCCGTCCACCGGTAAGATGGCGTCAGGCTGGATAAATGACGGGGGAAAATGGTATTATCTCAACCAGAATCATGACGGAACCTACGGATGCATGAAGACCGGCTGGATCAAGGACGGAGGGTACTGGTACTATCTTAACCAGAATCATGACGGGACCTTCGGCTGTATGCTGACAGGCTGGGTCGTAACTTCAAACGGAGTAAGATATTACCTGATTCCTGAAGCGGGAGGTCCGATGGGAGCAATGGCGACAGGAACCCGTATCATTGACGGAAAAACATATTACTTCAATGTTGACGGATCGCTGATGAAATAAGCTACAGTGTCGAGAGGTCATCAAGGCGGCTCTGTTTTCGAACAAAGCTCATAAATTCATAGACCACATGAGGAAGTATCCTGTTTTTGTCGGACAGCATGACATAGTTTGCCTTTACCGTTGGGTTTGTGATAGCCTTCAGGGCAACGCGGGTGGAGATGACCTTGGGGTCTACGATGGATTCGGCTTCACCCGGATAAATGGCTATACCAACGCCCTGACGGGCAAGCTCATAGGCTGAAAGCACATTGGTATAACGGCATCGGATCTTTGGCTTCTCTTCATTGTTTCGATACCAGTTCTGCACCTCGTCAAGTCGTTCGGGACGGGCAGGAATGATCAGGTCATACGGCAGGAGTTCGGTTGCTTTGACAGTACTGCCTGGCTGGGAGGACAGAGGGAATTCCTCAGGGATTATGGCGCTCCAGTTTTCCTGAAAGAGCTTGAAATATTCCAGACCCTCTGTGTCTCTGATATCTGCAAGGATCGCAAGATCGCAGAGACCGGTTCTGATCCTGGCGATGATCTCATCTGCGCTTCCTGTCCAGAGGTTGTACTGAACGGACGGATACTGCTTGCTGAACATGGATATCCATCTTGACAGGGCGCGCAGAGTGTGACCCTCAACGGTGGAAATGTATATAGTTCCATTCAGACCCTGACCCATTTCCCGTATCGTCTCAACAGCCTTGTCAGCAAGACTGAGTATCTGTGAAGCATACTGTTTGAGCATTTCCCCTTCGGGAGTGAGGGCAAGGAAATGAGGGCGGCGTACAAAAAGCTCAACACCCAGCTCGTGTTCGAGATCCTTTATCTGTTTGCTTAAAGGAGGCTGGGCTATGTTGAGCTTTTCTGCTGCCCGGGTAAAATTCATTTCATTTGCGGTTTCGTAAAAATATCTTAAATGTCTGAGTTCCATCAAACTGCTCCTTATTCCGTTATGTGTATTTCCGGCATTATGTCTGTGTTGAGAAGACATGCCGAGGCTGTGTCGAGACCGTCATCGGCATACAGAAGCTCACATTCCTCAGGAGTCAGCTTTATATCGTGGATGAAATCCAGATGACGGTATATATTCCTGTCAACAGCCACAAGAAAGCATAGAGGGAAACCCTCCGAGCGCAGCAGTTCAATGCAGAAGTTCATTACCTTATCCATGCAGCCCTTGTGACGATGACGGGGAGATGTGCATACACACATAATATAAGGAAGCTCTGCAAGGCGAGGATCGTTATCAAGGATCGCCTTCTTCGGCATGATATGCACCATGGAGATGATGCTGCCATCTTCAAAAAGGGCAGCTATCCGTGCGCGGCGTACTGAACCGCTGCAGCTGCAGATATCAGCATCCTCATTTTCACTGTCGTCGGCAGAGGGTGAACTGAAACTCAGGACGGAACCGAAATATTCATCCGTGAATTCGGCATCCTCACCAAAGCATTCGTTAAAGAGGGGAATGCACAGGGAATATTCTTTTTTCGAAAGCAGTCTGATCAGCTGTGGCATAAAGGATCCTTCTGTCTGAGAATGTATTTGTTTTCAAAGCCGCATGGATAGTAGGAAAGCTTGGATCTGCGCAGACCCTCTATCCCGATATCATCCTCACGGTTTACAAGATCCACATCAGGAAATTCAGAAACAAGGAACTCACGGTTGATGATCTGATAGAGTCCGTCAATGTCCGGGTTTGCCTTTTCCACATCTATTATTGCCATGGACTCGGATTCGCTTCTTACCCCGATAGAAAAGGCCTGAAGTGTGCCGTCGATATATATTCCTCCGATTTTCATATATCCGTATACGACGGGGGAATTGAGGAGGCCGCATATTCCGCGGTATTCTCCGTTAAGCTCCTCGACCGGATCAAAGGTGTCTCCGACCTCGTTAACACCTGTTGACTGCTCGTTTAGGAGCTTGTCGTGCATCCATTTTTTGAGAAAACGAATGACCTCGTCTCTGTTTTCATAAGACAGAGACCTGTATTCCCACCGTCCATCATAAACAGAGAGAAATTTATTTATATGGTTCCTCTTCTTTGAATACTTTCTGCCGGCAAGCGTTCTGAGAGCATTACCGTCATAAAGATAATCGCGCAGATCATCGGCGCGTATCACCTCATAATTCTCCAAAGCACCGGATGATAAGAGCTTCCTGACGCCTTCCTCATCAGCAGAGGTAATATTGAGAGGGAGCTTGAGTATATTATTGAAATACCGTTCCTGAAGCTTGAAATAATGAGCCAGATCGGATTCCCGGCAGAAGGGTATAAAACCGTATACAGATCCTTCATCTCCGTGATAGCTCATAAGAAGTGCGTTATCAAGCTCACAGTATTTTACCATGTAATAGTATTTGTAAAGATAGCTGACAAGAGGTGAGCTGTCACAGCTCCTGTTCGGACGTAAAGCATAATATGCAGAGAGACGACGCAGATCGTCAGCCTGCAGCTCAATGTATTTCATATTGTTGATTTCTGTCATAAAAACCTTTCGATGGGTGTATTTGATAATCTCCGAAAAGGCAGAGCCAAAGAAAAAACTTCAGGCACAGCGAGTGATCTCCGAAAAGGCAGAGCCCCTGAAATCCTCCGGATTTCCGGGGTCTCGCAGGCTCGCCAAATACAAATCCGTCCTGTCGGGAATGCGAGCACTCCTGCCTGCCGTTATTTGTATTTTGCTCTGCCTTTTCGGAGATTATAGCATGTTTTTGGAGATTATGTTATTATCTGTTGCATGGAGACTTTTGCATTTCAATCTATGACCTTTTCCCAGAGGCTTTTGGGACATCTGAAAACAGTATGCAAGCATAAGCTGTATGTGGCGCAGGGATGCTTTAAATGCGGATTGTATTATCAGGGGATAACACATGATCTGTCAAAGTTTTATCCGTCCGAGTTTTTTGTGGGAGTCAGATATTATGACGGTCACAAATCTCCCAATGCGGTTCAGAGGCGTATTAATGAGGGCTGTTCTACTGCATGGCTGCATCATAAAGGGAGAAACAGGCATCATTTTGAGTACTGGATAGACTATGCCGCATTCAACAACAGAACCGTATACGGGAATCGCATGCCTATGAGATATGTGGTAGAGATGGTGTGTGACAGGAGAGCAGCATGTATTGCCTATCAGGG
>JAQXPY010000095.1 GCA_029100885.1 Clostridiales bacterium
ACGAGAGCGCTGTTTCTGACTGCGGTAATGGGAGCCTCGGCTCCGACAGCAACAATGGTTCTGATGATGGCGAATCAGCTCGGCAGCAGCTCCGAGTCCGCCTCGGCGATCAGCGCCATGACAACGGTTTTATGTATCATAACGCTGCCTGCGATGGTTTTTGTATTTCAGCTGCTGTGCTGACAGTATTATTAACCGAAGCTGTTATTATTGATCTCTTACAGGGAATCGATAATAGAACATTTTCCAGCTTTTACATAAGCAGCTGTAAAATCGATAAATGTCTTTATCAGAGGTTCGGCCTTACTGTAAGAAGGAAGAGTGATTCCTTCGACAATGAACTGAGCCGGAGAAAACGGCTTGGCGGCAAGACCGCGTCCCATGTCGATAGTGGCAAGCTTATTTACAATGGTGATGCCGATATTGCGCTTGACCATTGCGTATGCAGAAGAGTTTTCAAGGGTCACCGAAATAACATCAGGCTTGAAATCAAGCTGTTCGAACAGTTTAATAAGATCGGGGTCTGTTCCGTAGGCAGTCATGATAAATTTCTGATTACAGATATCTTCGCGTGTGACGGAGCGCTTTCTGAAAAGAGGACTATCCTTTGATACGATACATACCATAGGATCTTCAATGAGAGGCAGAAAGTCATTGTTTCTCACTTTTGAACTGCAAATATTAAAATCCACTTCTTTTCGAATCAGCATCTGGTCCAGCTGGTTGTTTATTCCTTCAATTATGTTGATTTTTACATTTGGGTGTTCCTTATAAAAGGCCTGAATGATATCAGGCATAATAAGCCTTCCGATGCTTGGAAAGGTGCCTATTGTGATCTCCCCTCCAGAGGCTGTGCTCAGCTCTTTGGAGGCTTTTTTTACCTTGTCTGCAGCATCGATCATATCCTTTATATATGGGAGAAGCTGTTCTCCTTCGTGACTTAGCCTGATTCCTGTTGAAGTCTTTGAAACCAGCTTTATCCCAAGTTCTTTTTCCAGGGTATCTATAATATAGCTTATCCCGCTTGGAGTATATCCCAGCTCCTGACTGGCGGAAAGCATACTTCCATATTCGATTGTCTGTAAAAAGACACGGAATCTTTCAATATTCATCTGGCAATCTCCGTTTCAATTTCAATATCGAAAGCAAGTTGATTTCAACAGTGTATTTCATAAAAGACTTTATAGTCAAGATGATTTTCAGAATTACTTAAAACAATTATAAAATACTTCCGTTTCAAAAAAAAGGGCAGGGCGAATAATATGAAGGTATAAATTAATTCTCAACAAGGAGGAACATATCATGATTGGAACAAAAGTAATACACAAAAAGATGATGACAGTTGAAAACGATGGACATTATCTTGGAAACCTTATTAACGGAAGCCGTATGCTGGATTACTTTGGAGATGTAGGAACCGAGCTTATGGTTCGTGCTACAGGAGATGGTTCACTCTTCAGAGCTTATAAAGAAGTTGAATTTCTTGCGCCGGTACATGTAACAGATATTATGGAATACCACGGATGGATCGAGAAGAGAGGCAAGACATCATTTGAGGTACATTTTGAGTGCTACAAGATCTTTACCATGACAGACCAGTTTAAGGTAAAGCACGGTTTCCTGGATGCATTCCCTAAGGGAGAGCCGGATCTGTCAAAGCACTATGCATCAGAAGCCGCAATGGTTAAATGTGATCCTCCGCTTCTCTGCGGCAGAGCTATAGGAATCATGGTAGTTCCTGTAGAGTATCAGGGAGAACCGCTTGACCCGGCCTTCAAAGAGGAGCATTGATAAATTGATAGGCTGAAGCCTGATTCATAACGGCTGTGTTTCACAGGGAGAATGCTTCTTTCGGAGTTCTCATAGGATAACAGACTTTGATGAGGCATACATGGAGGAAAAATGAATATCGTTAAGATAGATTTTGAAAGATGTAAAGAATGCGGATACTGCATTGAGTTCTGTCCAAAAAAGGTTCTTTCAAAGGGTACTGCAGTAAATAAGCGTGGTTACTTTCCACCGGTAGCGGCAGAAGGATGTATTGCATGCGGAACATGCGCGAGAATGTGTCCTGATGCAGCAATTTCAGTTTATAAAGAGGCGTAAGGATAATTATGGGCGAAAAAGTATTTATGCAGGGAAATATGGCAATGGCTGAGTCAGCGATCAGAGCGGGCTGCAAACTGTTTTTTGGATACCCTATTACACCATCCAGTGAGGTTGCCGAGTATTTTGCCAGAGTCATGTTTGAAAGACCTGAAGAAGGGGTAACATTTATACAGGCAGAAACTGAGGTTGCTGCATTCAACATGATAGCCGGAGCTGTATGCATGGGACACAGAGGAATGACTGCGACATCCGGTCCGGGCATGTCTCTTGGTCAGGAAGCAATGAGCTTTATGAGCTGCGCTGATCTTCCGGCAGTTATCCTTGATGTAATGAGACCGGGTCCGGGAGACGGAGACATAATGGCCGGACAGTCTGATTATTATCAGCTGACAAGAGGAGGCGGACACGGAGATTACAGGAATATCATTCTTGCTCCTTATACGGTTCAGGAAGGCTGTGAGCTGATGCAGCTGGCTTTTGAGTTAGCTGAAAAGTATCACAACCCTGTAGTCGTAGCTTCGGACGGAAATCTTGCAAAGCTTCGTGAGTCAGTAGAACTGCCGGGAAGAATCGAACCGCCTTCACCTCATGATCAGTATAATGTTCTGGAGGGATATGATCCGGCAGAAAGAGATAAGCATGTTTTCCTTACCGGAATGAATGGAGTTGCTGAAGTAATAGAGATCAATGAGAGGCTCAATAAGAAGTTTAAGGCAATCGCCGAGAACGAAGTACGCTTTGAATCCTACAATATTGAAGATGCGGATATTGTTCTTGTGGCATACGGATCACTTGCGAGAGTATGCATCTCTGCTATGAAGCTGGCTCGTGAGGAGGGAATCAAGGTCGGAATGATTCGTCCGATTACGCTTTGGCCTTTCCCTGAGAAGGCCTTTGAAGGACTTGACGGAAAGAAATTCCTCTGCTGTGAGCTGTCTGCAGGTCAGATGATAGATGATGTTAAGCTTTCTGTTGAAAATAAGCATGATGTATACCTTTTCAGCAGATGGGGAAGTATTCTTCCAAGTCCGAGAGAAGTGCTTGCTGATATCAGAAAGTTAAATGAGGTGAAGTGATATGAAAGCAGTATATGAAAGACCAAAGGTATTTACAGATGCAATTACCACATACTGCGGAGGCTGCGGTCACGGGATCGTCAATAAGCTGATAGCGGAGCTGATAGATGAGATGGGACTTCAGAAGAACGGAGTCATTGCATGGCCTATAGGATGTTCATGCCTTGCGGATAAGTTCTATAACATGGATCAGATCATGTGCCTGCATGGAAGAGCGCCTGCTACTGCGACCGGAATGAAACGTGCCGAGCCTGACAAGTTCGTTCTGGTATATCAGGGAGACGGAGACATGGTCTCTGAGGGAATGGCTGAAATAATGCATGCAGCTATTCGCGGAGAAAAATTCTCTGTAGTATTTATAAATAATGCAATTTACGGCATGACCGGAGGTCAGATAGCTCCGACGACACTTATGGGTCAGAAAGCTACAACAGCACCGGCGGGCAGGAGCGCCATCAATTCCGGTTATCCGATCAATATGGCAGAGACTCTCGCTTCTCTTAAGGGAGTATGCTATTCGGAAAGAGTGACAGTAACTTCTCCGGCAGCTGTGGCAAAAACAAAGAGAGCTATGAAAAAAGCCTTTGAGCTTCAGATGCAGGGAAAGGGAATGACTTTTGTAGAAATACTATCACCGTGCCCGACAAACTGGAGCATGTCTCCGGTAAAATGCCTAAAGTGGATAGATGATGTCATGGTTGAGCAGTATCCTCTTGGAGTATTCAAGGATGTTGAGGAGGAAGCATAATGAAAAAAGAACTGTTATTCTCGGGAATCGGCGGCCAGGGCATTATGAATCTCGGCGAGATTCTTTGTTCAGCTGCCATTAAAGCAGGATATAACGTTACGTTTTCTCCGGTATACGGCGCTGAAAAAAGAGGAGGAAGGACTATGTGCAACATAGTGATCTCCTCGGAAATCGAGTGCCAGATAGTATCAGAGGCAGATGTAATGCTCATAATGGATGATAATTCTCTGAAGGATTATCAGCATCTCGCAGGTGAGCAGGGAGTACTTATCCTTAATGCACAGGTTGAGGCAAAGCCTGACTGTCCGTGCAAAAATATAAAGGTCGTTCCGTTTATTGAAAAGGCTATGGAGCTTGGCAACGCAAAGGTGGCTAATATAATTGCGCTCGGATTTATTCTGAAGTATCTGGATTTTATTCCTTACAGCATTGTTGAAGAGCTGGTCAAGGAAACCTTTGCTAAAAAGGAAAAGCTGATTCCGCTCAATCTTCTTGCTCTGAAGACAGGTTACGAATTTGAGGCTTGACGGAGGAACGGAATGAAGATAGTAATCTTAGATCACAGTCATGCTGACTGCAGCACAGAAGAAGGCATTCTCAGAAATGCGGGACATACTGTTGATACTGTTCAGGTCCATGAAGTTAAGGATGTTATTGAAGCGTTAAAGGATGCTGACGGAGCAATAGCCGAGTATGCTCTGTTTACCGAGGAAGTATTCAAGGCGCTGCCGAAGCTTAAGATAATATCCGATTATTCAATGGGTGTTGACAACATTGATGTTGACGCAGCAAAGAAATATCATGTGGCTGTGGCAAACAATCCTGACTATTGCTTTGATGAGGTTGCAGAGCATGGAATGACTATGATCGCCGCTCTGCT
This sequence comes from Clostridiales bacterium, assembly GCA_029100885.1. GTDB lineage: Bacteria > Bacillota > Clostridia > Lachnospirales > Lachnospiraceae > Avilachnospira. Next base: position 4,814 of record JAQXPY010000095.1, read on the forward strand.
CAGAAATATAGTCGGCTATGCTGAGGATGTGCATAATCATATCTGGGACTGGTCAAAGGCTCCGAAGCTGAAGAGGATCAAAGGACTTACACTGGGTCTTATCGGCTGCGGACAGATTCCGCGCCGTGTCGCAAAGATGGCTCATGGGTTCGGCATGAACGTTATAGGCTATGATCCGTTTCTGCCTAAGGAGCTGGCTGATAAAGCGGGAATAGAACTGGTATCCATGGAAGAATTAGGTGCAAGAGCAGATGCTGTTCTGAGCCATGTTCCGCTTTCAAAGAATACAAGGGGAATGATCAATAAGACTGTTTTTGACTCATTTAAAAAACAGCCTGTATTTGTCAATACATCAAGAGGGGCAACTATCGATGAGCATGAGCTCTACTGTGCGCTTAAGGACGGAAGGATAAGCAGAGCAGGACTTGATGTTATTATTTCCGAGAATCCGGATTTTACAGAGGAGATATTCTCGGCTCCGAATGTATTCTTCACACCTCACGCTGCTTTTTATTCAGAAAATGCCATGGTTCAGGCCAACGTCACAGCGGCAGAAAACATTGTGTATTTCTTTGAGGGACAGCATGATAAGGTGAGATTTGTATATAAGCCTGAATAATATGCCGGAAGAGCAGAGCTGTTCAAGCGATTTTTGATATGCTTCGGCAAATCTGAATACTAAAATTTTCTGAAAAGGAGGATATACCGCTCCGGAAGCCTAATTGGTTCTGAAGGCGGTAAATCCTCTCTTTTTTTGATCCGGAAGAAACCGTTCATTAACATATTTTTTTGTGTATTCGATAAATTTCAGCGTCGATATTGAGGTAGTAGAAAGGGATCTGACTGCCATGCATAATACGCGGCTCTTGTGAGGGTAAACCGGATAGATGTCTAAAAAGTTTTCATAATCCGGCGTTATCAGTCTCGGAAGCATGGAACAGCCGAGACCTGCCTTCACCATACACATTATTGAAATATAGTCGAGAGAGGAAATATGAGTATTGAACTGAGGAAGATTTTTGCCGAAGCATTCCCGAAAATCAGGATCCAGCTTGCTTCCCTCCATCGGCATTATGAAATTAAGCTCTGAAAGCTCTGATAAATGAAATAGTCCGTTTTTATCCAGCTTTACAGGAGTTCCTTTTTTGAAAATTGCCACAAAAGGATCCTCAAATAAAGGAAGCTGATCAAAATCCGGATTGTTCATATATGTTGTGAAAGCTATGTCAATAGTACGGTCCATACACATGGCGATCAGATTGTGGTAAAAGGACTCAACGATCTCGATCGTTATTCCGGGATAATCAGAGGAAAAATCCACAATAAGCTCAGGAAGAAAATGCTGTGAAATACTGGCGTATGTTCCGACCTTAATATGACCGTAATTCAGTCCGTGAATTGCAGCGATGGCAGAATCGGCCTGATCAAGATTATCAACAATTCTTTTGGCGTATGGCAGAAGGCTGCGCCCGTCTTCGGTTATTACGACTCCCTTCTGGGTTCTCTGGAACAAGGGAAAACCTAATTCAGCCTCCGCACGGGAAATAGAATGACTGACCGCGCCTTGTGTATAGTGCAGAAGCGAAGCAGCAAGTGAAATGTTTTCAGTAGCGGCGACAGTAACGAATATCTTAAAAAAATTATTGGACAGCATGTGTGAAATCACCTCGCGAAATTCCTGGAAAGCAATATTTGTTTATATATGACAGATTGTAATATTAACATGATGTCATTGTCAATTGATTAATAAACAGGCGATTGTATAATATAAACAT
>JAQXPY010000096.1 GCA_029100885.1 Clostridiales bacterium
TGAGGCAATGCCTGAGGTGGCAGATGCAACACTTCAGGAGATCATCAATGTAGCAAACGGCAAGATCACAAAGTCCGAGTCCCTCGGATTCAGAGAACTCGCCATCGCCAGAGTCTGCAACTACGTATAAAAAAGCGTAACTAATCATCAGATGCCATACAGTACAAACACTGCAAGTTTACTTGCAAGTGGATGTGCTGTGTGGCATTCTGCGACTAGCAGACCTTAATATATGAAATGGATTGCCGAATACTAAACAGAATTTTTTATTTTGAAGACCCGGCAATCCATGAATATGTTAAGGCGATGATTAGCCAGATTCATATGCAAGCTTGCTTGCGGGCGGAATCATACATGACGGCAGTCTGCGATTAGCAGACCGCAAATATATGAAATAGACCGTTCGGAGAAAGCGTAACATTAAGCCGATAAAGTACCAACGACGGTCTATGAATATGTTTGCGATTGTCGGATATTATACGATTAGCAGACCTTAATATATGAAATGGATTTTTTCGGTTGACACAGTGATCCTATTCTGATATTATACCATAGTATGCCGCATAACAAGGGTATAAGTGCGTCTTGAGATGCCACCCGGAGTAGCGAGTTTTTTAGAAGAAGGAGGTACCTTACATGTACGCAATCATCGCAACAGGCGGAAAGCAGTATAAGGTAACCGAAGGAGACATCGTAAGAGTCGAGAAGCTTGATGTCGCAGAGGGCGATAAGGTTACTTTTGATCAGGTTCTTATGATCGGCGGAGAGGATACCGTTATCGGTAATCCGGTTGTTTCAGGAGCATCGGTTTCTGCAACAGTAACCGCTAACGGAAAGGCTGACAAGGTCATTGTATATAAGTACAAGAGAAAGACCGGCTACCATAAGAAGAACGGTCACAGACAGCTTTTCACAGAAGTTAAGATCGACAGTATCACAAAGTAATTTTGGCTGACACTTTATTTAAGGAGGTGTTAAAATGGCTCATAAAAAAGGTATGGGATCTACCAAAAACGGTAGAGACAGTAATTCCCAGCGTCTTGGTGTCAAGAGATCAGACGGTCAGTTCGTACTTGCCGGAAATATTCTTTACAGACAGCGTGGCACACGTATCCACCCGGGTACAAACGTTGGTATCGGTAAGGATGATACACTCTTTGCTAAGGTTGACGGTATCGTAAGATACGAGAGATGGGGCAGAGATCGTAAGAAGTGCTCTGTTTATCCGGAGCAGGCTTAAGAGCTAATTTCAATTAAGGGAAGGACTGTGTTATAATAGCATAGTCCTTCATTTTTTTCTGATAGTCCGTAAAGGAAAGAACAATATGTCTTTTGCAGATACAGCAAGAATAATCATAAAAAGCGGCAAAGGAGGAGACGGTCACGTTTCCTTCCGTCGTGAGCTTTTTGTCCCAAACGGCGGTCCGGACGGCGGTGACGGAGGCAGGGGAGGAGATCTCATTTTTGAAGTAGATAAGGGAATGACTACTCTCGGAGATTTCCGAATGAAGAGGAAGTATGCTGCCGAGAGCGGTGAAAACGGCGGAAAGAAGAGATGTCACGGAAAAAACGGCAGAGATCTTGTCATTAAGGTTCCTTACGGAACCGTTGTGAAGGAGGCAAAGACCGGACAGGTCATCACCGATATGTCCGGGGATAATCTTCGTGAGGTTATTCTGACAGGAGGTAAAGGCGGACTCGGCAACATGCATTTCGCCACCTCTGTAATGCAGGCTCCGAGATTCGCTCAGCCCGGTCAGCAGGCTCAGGAGCTGGAGGTCATACTGGAGCTTAAGGTCATTGCTGATGTCGGACTCGTCGGCTTTCCGAATGTCGGTAAATCCACGCTTATAAGCATGTCTTCAAATGCGAGACCTCAGATAGCAAATTATCATTTCACAACGCTTCAGCCGCATCTGGGAGTCGTAGACCTGGAGGATGACAGCTTTGTTATGGCTGATATTCCGGGTTTGATCGAGGGAGCAGCTGACGGAGCAGGACTCGGACACGATTTTCTTAGACATATTCAGAGATGCCGTGTGCTTATACACGTTGTCGATGCAGCCGGCACTGAGGGAAGAGATCCTCTGAGCGACATAGAAAAAATCAATTCGGAGCTCAAGGAATTCGATCCGGCTCTTGCAGCAGTTCCGATGATAATTGCAGCTAATAAGACCGATGCCATATATAATGACGGCTCATCACCCGACCCTGTGGAACAGATCAGAGCAGTGTATGAACCAAAGGGAATAAAGGTCATGCCTATATCAGCTGCCACAGGCGAGGGAGTAAGGGAGCTGCTTTATTCGGTTGCCGCCCTCCTTAAAGAAACAGACAGACAGCCTCTGATATACGAAAGAGAATATGATATCAAGGCTCATCAGAATGAAGATCTGCCTCTCAATATCTACAGAGAATCCGGCAAGGTTTATGTGGTCGAAGGTCCGCGTATTGATCGTATGCTCGGATATACCAATCTGGAGGACGAAAAGGGCTTCAAGTTTTTCCAGAATTATATGAAGGAAAACAAGATCATCGACCAGCTGAAAAAGCTCGGTCTTACAGAGGGCGATACAGTCAGGGTAGGAGGACTTGAATTTGAATATTACGAGTAAACAGAGAAGCATACTTAAAGGTATCGCAATGAATGAGGAACCGATATTTCAGGTCGGAAAAAGCGGTATTACGGATGAGTTTGCTGCTGCGGTATCCGAAGCTTTAGATAAAAGAGAGCTTGTCAAGCTTCATGTATTAAAGAACAATGCTGACGACAAGAACGAGACCGCCTATGCGCTTGCTGAGATGACCGGTTCCATAGTTGTTCAGGTCATCGGAAGCATGATAGTTCTGTTTAAATACCAGCACGATCCGAAAAAGAGAAGGATCGAGATCTGATTTATGGGAAAGACAGAATATAATATCAAAGATATAATATCGGTCCGTGAGAGGATAAAGGGTCTTCAGACCGGTTCAAGGTATGAGCATACTCTGGGGGTGGCATATACTGCTGCATGTATGGCATTTATTTTCGGCGAGGATCCTCTGAAGGCAGAGCTTACCGGACTTCTTCATGACTGTGCCAAATGCTATTCCGACAGCGAGCTCATACAGATGTGCACCGATGCAGGAATAGCTCTGTCGGAGGCTCAGCTTGATTCACCTGCAGTAATACACGCAATATACGGCAGGTTCCTTGCCGAAAGAGATTTCGGGATATGTGATGAGGATATTCTTAATTCTATAGAATACCATACTACCGGGAGACCGTGTATGAGCAGACTGGAAAAGATCATCTTTGCGGCAGATTATATAGAGCCGCTGAGAGATAAGGCAGCAGATCTTCCCATCGCAAGGCAGCTCGCTTTTTCCGATCTTGATAAATGCGTATTCGAGATCCTCGATTCAACTGTCAGATATCTCAGAAATACCGGGCGTCATATCGTTCCGGAAACCATAAGCGCTCACAACTACTATGCCGAAATAACAGCGAGGGTTTGAAATGAATAATGAAATGACTACCAAGGACGTTCTTAAAGATATTTACAAGGCACTGGAAGATAAAAAGGCTTCGGATATTTCTATAATCGACATCAGCAGCCTTTCTGTTGTAGCCGACTATTTTGTTATAGCTTCTGCAGACAACACAAGGCAGACAGCTGCCCTTTGCGATAATGTAGAGGATATCCTGGGCCGCAAGGGAATAGAGGTACGTCAGATAGAAGGAAGAAACGCAGCTAACTGGATCCTTATGGATTACCGTGATATTATCGTACATATTTTCGACAAGGAAAATCGTCTCTTCTATGATATCGAAAGAATCTGGAAGGATGGCAGAAAAATCGTCAGCATAGACGAGCTGTGATCCGGCTCTGGTCTGAAATATGAAGACAGGAATCATCGGAGGAACCTTTGACCCGATACATAAGGGACATATATCCATTGCTGAGGCAGCCTATACTGAATACAGGCTCGACAGGCTCATATTCATGCCGGCGGGCGACCCTTATTTCAAATCCGGAAAAAATGTAACTCCGGCCGGTCTGAGGCTGGAAATGACAAGAGCGTGCATCAGTGCGTATTCCGAAAGATTTGAATGCTCTGACTTCGAGATCAGGGATAAGAATACATATTCCTCAATCACCTTCAGCAGGCTTAAGCTGCTGTATCCCGAGGAGGATTACTATTTTATTATGGGACTTGATTCACTGATCAGTCTCCCCAAATGGTATAAGCCTGATCTGCTTCTTAAGAATACAGTCATTCTGTGTGCATCGCGGGAAACCGACGGACCTTCCGCTGCCGAAGCAGAGGAGCTGGTGACCCGTCAGAGGGAGTATTTTTCTGAAAAGTACAGCTTATCGGCAGACATCAGATTGATCCATACTCCGTTAGTCGATATCTCCTCTACACAGATAAGAGAGAAAGTAAGAAGCAACGAGGATATTTCCGGGCTTGTCACGCCGGAGACAGAAGCATTTATATACAAGCACAAGCTGTACAGGGAACGATGATATCACAGCAGCTGAGAAAAACGCGTGATCTTTGCTGCCTTATAAGTCTGATGTGACGGGTCTCACTGTATTGTTTTTAAGTTTACGGCAAAGTCACTTGACATAAGTCCGTTAATTTTAGATAATTATAGATGGTAAAAAAACCGTTCTTTATGATTATTACGCCGGATCATATACGGATTTCTATATTCAATGCGTAAGAAAGATGCGCAGGAAGGAATGTTTCCATGAGCTTTCTGAATAATATTGTAGATTCTTTTAAGGGAAATAATAACGAAGAGGATGATCAGTACTACCTCGACGAGGACTACTACGACGAGGATGAATACGACTACGAAGAAGAGGAACCGAAGCAAGGTTTTTTCTCAAGCTTTGTGTCCAAAAAGAAAGCTCAGCCTGTTCCTGCAGAGGAGCAGACTAAGTCCGGTATTTTCGGAAGCAGGAAGGTGGTTCCTATTCAGTCGGCATCCCAGGCTCCGAACATGGAAGTCAATATGAAGCGCCCGAAGGTGGTCAATGATTCCAAGGCGATTTGCGACGAGCTACGCGAGGGAAAGGCAGTAGTTATCAACCTTGAGGGTGTGGATGCGGCTGTTGCACAGCGTATCATAGATTTTACCCTTGGTTCTATCTACAGTATGGAAGGTTATCTTGAACAGATATCGGCATATATTTTTATTGCTTCACCTCACAATATTGAGCTTTCCGGGGATTTTAAGGGAGACTTCACAAGATCCTATATTAAAGCTGAGCAGTCCGGTTCCATGAGCGGAACGTATGGCTTCAATGGCTAAGCGGTCAAAAGCATCAGGTACCTTCTTGTATATTTTATTAATTATACTTATGATCATTCTGGATCAGATCACAAAGAGGGCTGCCGCAGCATCCCTCAGAGGGTCTGATCCATATGTTATTATTGAGAATGTACTTGAATTGCTTTATGTCGAAAACAGAGGCGCTGCATTCGGGATGATGAATGGTATGAGAGGCTTCTTCCTGCTTCTTGCACCTACAGTTTCCGTTATGCTTCTGTACCTTGTTCATATCATTCCCCGCAGCAGAAGATATATTCCGCTTTCCCTTTGTCTCAGCAGTATTATCGCGGGAGCTGCAGGTAATTTTATCGACAGACTGCTTTATGCATATGTTGTAGATTTCATTTACTTTATGCCTATAGATTTCCCTGTATTTAATGTAGCGGATATCTATGTTACCTGTGCTACTATCTGTCTTGTTATCCTTATCACATTTGTATATTCAGATAAGGAGCTTGGAGAGATCGCCGATCAGGCAAAGCTTTTATCTGTTTTCAGAAAATGATGGATCTTATATTTTCAGATGAGTTTTCACAAAAAGTTAGACTGGACTCATATCTTTCATCTCAGCTGGAGGATATGAGTCGTTCTCGTATACAGGGGCTTATAAAGGATGGGCTCGTTACCGTTAATGCTTCAAAAGCAAAGCCTAATTATCAGCCTTCTGTCGGAGACAGGATTCAGATAATCATACCTGAACCCGAAAACATTTCCGTTGAGGCCGAGAATATACCTCTTGAAATCGTCTACGAGGACGATGATCTGATCGTTGTCAATAAGCCCAAGGACATGGTCGTTCATCCGGCAAACGGTCATTACAGTGGAACCCTTGTTAATGCACTTTTGTACCATTGCAAGGATTCTCTCAGCGGCATCAACGGTGAGCTGAGACCAGGGATAGTTCATAGGATAGACAAGGATACAACCGGACTCATTGTAGCCTGCAAAAATGACAGAGCTCACAACAGTATAGCTGCACAGCTCTCAGAGCACAGTATTACACGGCGCTATTTAGCCCTTGTGTACAATAATTTTCAATGTGAAGAGGGTACTGTTGATGCCAATATCGACAGAAGCAGAAGCGACCGTAAAATGATGGCTGTATGCGGTCCTGCAGAGGGGCGCAGCGCCGTGACCCACTACCGTATATTAGAAAGATTTCCTGCCCGAGGGAATATTAAAATGCCGCTTTCTCTTGTGGAATGCAGACTTGAAACAGGCAGAACACACCAGATACGTGTTCATATGTCCCATATAGGTCATCCCCTTGCCGGTGATGATGTTTACGGAATAAAAAAAGATCCGCTGTCCGGTTGCGGTCAGTATCTCCATGCTGCAGTGCTCGGCTTCACGCACCCTGTCACAGGAGAGAGAATGATTTTTGAATCTCCGCTGCCTGAATACTTTTTACACACTCTCGAAGGCTTAAGATATACTTCATAGCAACACATGTACAGAAAAAAGAAGTCTTATCATCTAAATTTAATAAAGGCAATAATTATAGGTTATCTGTCAGCATTTATTTACGTTTTGTTTTCTGTTACAACTGCGGATAATACCGACTTAAAAACAAGCGAATCGCCTCATACGGCATCCTCAGACATATCTGAAATATCGGGAGGAGCCTCCTCACCGGATATTTCCGGTACATCGGAAGCAGCCGAAGCACCCGGTGTGTCTGAAGCCTCAGATATATCATCAGATGCAGCTCTGTCGCAGATCCGGGACGTATTGAAGCCTTCAGGCATTGGTAATGATCGATTCTCATCTGCTGGCAAAGCTTATCCGAAACCTGACGAGCTGAATCTGTCCTTTATGTATCCGGAAGGTGCAGATACCTCAAATTCGATCAACTCCTATGCCGGAGAGATATTTTCCGAAATGATTTCTCTCAATTCGCACTATTATTCGTCATTCTACGATCTGGCAGACACACCGCCTGCGGTAATATCATCCCGTCTTGGACTGAGCTCTGACCTTCTGTTGGGAAAATTCAATCGACAGGATACTTCCCATGATCCTGGAAATCCTTCCTCATGGACAGTTAACAGCTTTAAAAATATCAATGTATCATTCTACGACGGTGACGGAAACAGAATCGACGGTTCTTATTGTGTTCAGGAGATCATGTCTCTCGCTAATGTCTATACTTACTATCATGATCCTGAGGATCACGATCTGTTCAGGCAGTACTGCATTGACCTGTTTAACGCTGCTGTCTCTTCTAAAATCAGTATAGGAAATGTATACTACTGTCCGGGCTGCCAGAAAATTGCTGTTGAAACTATAACTGAACAGTCCTTCGCCCCGACAGAAGCTGATTTTACCGCCTCCGATGCAGGTGATGCAGAAATAAAGAGAGGCTTTGC
>JAQXPY010000097.1 GCA_029100885.1 Clostridiales bacterium
AGAAAAGAGAATATGAGGAAAAGAATACTGAAAAATACCGCTGCGATATTTGCTCTGGTCTTCGGTCTGTCGGCAGGCTGTGCTCTGCAGACAACTGCTGCCGGGCAGAATATGTCTGCTAAGAATGTGACGGAGCAGGAAATGCCTGTACAGAGATCCTTTGTTTTGGCGGCTGCCGGACAGAATGCGTCAGTTCGGGATGCTGCGGCGCAGACCGATGCTAATGTCAGTATAGGTCTGGATCCGTCGTGGCAGTATGCCGGTTTTTCTGAGATAAATACAGGTCATGCGGTACTGTACAAAGCCACCGGTGACAGCCGCAGAAATCTTACCGTTGCCGTCAATGCCGGGCACGGTACGAAAGGCGGAGCCTCGGTCAAGACATACTGTCACCCCGATAAAACACCGAAGGTGACAGGCGGAACGACAAAGGCAGGAGCCCTGAAGGCTGTTGCGGTCTCCTCGGGCATGACCTTTAGAGACGGTACGCCGGAGGCGGAGGTAACACTCAGGATGGCAAGGATCCTTAAGGAAAAGCTCCTTAAGGATGGCTATGACGTTTTGATGCTGAGGGATGATACTGATGTTCAGCTCGATAATGTGGCAAGGACTGTGATAGCCAATAACTGTGCGGATATGCATATTGCCCTGCATTGGGACGGAGATTCACTGGATACTATTAAGGGAGTCTTTTATATGTCTGTTCCGGACGGGCTTAAGAGCATGGAGCCTGTAAGGTCCCACTGGCAGCAGCATGAGGCTCTTGGGGACGCCCTTATTGACGGTCTGAAGGACTGCGGGATCAAGGTGTGGGGCTCCAATCCTTTGGATATGGATCTGACACAGACCTCCTTCAGCACAGTGCCTTCTGTGGATATCGAGCTTGGAAACCAGTGCTCGGATCATTCGGACAGAATACTGGAGCTGGAAGCAGACGGACTTGTAAAGGGTATAGGCCGGTTCGTCGAAATTCACAATAAGAGTCAGGCGCAATAACATACATAAGAAACATGATTCAACAGGGATACGTAAAATGAGAATATATGTTATGAGACATTCCGAAACGGACTGGAACAGAGGCAGAAGGATCCAGGGTCATTCGGATATACATTTGAACAGAAACGGAATCAGGCTGGCAGGACTTGCAGGACAGGGAATGAGCAGCATACCCTTTGATATCTGCTACACAAGCCCTCTTGCAAGAGCCTGCGAAACAGCTGCAATAGTATTGTCAAACAATACATATTATATGGAAAACGGACAGAGCCTTATAGTTGAACCGAGGATCAAGGAGATCGGCTTCGGTGTATGGGAAGGCCTTCACAGCCGTGAGGAATACGGAGAGATAAACAGGGCGAACTTTGAGGATTTTTATCTCGATCCCAACGGTACCTATTGTCCGGAGGGCGGAGAGCGCCTGAGATCGGTAATAGAGAGAAGCAATAATTTCATTGACGAGCTGTCCGCAGATAAGAGCCTTAAGGACAGTACGGTGCTTCTGGTCACACATGGCTGTACCATAAGGTGTATCCTGTCAAGATTTTCGGATGATCCCGAATACTACAGACATCCCCACGTGCCCTACAACTGCGAGGCGGCAATAATAGATGTGGATGAAGATGGAAGACTCACTCTGACGGATCCCGGATCAGTATATTATGATGAGTCGCTGGCAGTGAATTTTTACGGATATTAACAGGATCCATGCAGGATCCATGCAGCCGGATGATGGAAGAATGCAAAACAGGAGCAGCCGGGGAACAGATAGCAAAGGAATTTTTAGAAATGAAGAAATATATTTCATGGAATGTAAACGGACTCAGGGCAGTGATGGGAAAGGGCTTTATGGATTTTTTTCACTCTGCTGATGCGGATGCCTTCTGCCTGCAGGAAACCAAGCTTCAGGAAGGACAGCTGGAACTGGAGCTGCCGGGCTATCATCAGTTCTGGGATTATGCAGAAAAGAAGGGATATTCCGGAACTGCGATATTTACAAAAGCAGAGCCGCTTTCGGTGATGACTGGAATGCCCTTTGAAAAGCATGATCATGAAGGGCGATCTGTATGTCTCGAGTTTGAGGATCATTATCTTCTGACGGTTTATGTTCCTAATTCTCAGGACGGGCTTAAGAGGCTGGACTATCGTATGGAATGGGAGGATGACTGGAGAGGCTATGTTTCTGAGCTGAGCAGAAAGAAGCCGGTCGTGTTCTGCGGGGATCTGAATGTGGCGCATATGCCGATAGATATCAAAAACCCTTCCTCAAACCATGAAAATGCAGGTTTTTCCGATGAAGAAAGAGCAAAGATGAGCAGACTGCTCTCGTCAGGCTTTGTAGACAGCTACAGATATCTGCATCCGGATAAGCAGGAGTTCAGCTGGTGGTCCTACCGCATGAATGCAAGAGCAAAGAATATAGGCTGGAGGATAGACTATTTTATAGTGTCCGAAGCATTAAAAAAGCAGATAAAGGATGCCTTTATCTGCGGTGATATCATGGGTTCGGATCATGCTCCGGTAGGAATCGTTCTGGATATATAGCGCCGATATCTCACCCGGAGATTTATGTATCCGTAATACCGACAGGATCAGCATCGCCGGAGTGATGATGTATCATTCGGAGGTGCCGATATCTGTGGCATCGATATCCGTGGTGCTGATATCCGTGGTGTCGATATCCGTGGTGTCGATATCCGTAATGTCGGCGGAATCTTCGTTGACGGTTACCGATATTCTGCCTGATCGTGCATTTCCAACCAGATCCTCAAAGTGAAGCTCGATGGAATCGGTGCTCTTAGGGAGTGAAAATTTTACTAAACCGAGACTCCTGTCATATCCGGATGGGTAGATGGTTTCGGAATCGTTGATGACAGCAAATATGGAATCGAAATTCACACCTGCCTGAGTGTCACTGATGCCGAAGGTCAGTTCACCTCTTTCAAGACTGATCGAGGATTCATCAATGGAAGGAGCTGTATCGTCAAGCATGCTGATGTCCGAAAAAACTGCCTGTGACATGCCGTTCACGGACTTAGCGTCGACTGTGAAGGTGCCGTTTTTAGAAACGGTGCACTTGTATTTGCTGCCTGACTTCTCGTACTCTATAGGTTCAGACTCAAGGGATACCGAGAGCGATTTGAGAGGAAGCAGGGACTTGACTGTGAATGAGACCTCCGTGTTGATATAATTGTCTGTATCCTTTACCTCCACGGATATCCTGGGAGTAGAGCAGACGAGCATGAGTATGATGCCGTTGATAACAAAGTACGGAATCATATAAAAAAACAGAAAACGAAGGTATTTGTTTGTTAAGGCGCTGCTCCTTACTCTTGAGCCTCTTGCGTCGTATAGTATGCGTCCGTTATTGCTGGATGGACGTCTTGATCTTATATTGCCGGTACTCATATGACCTCCTGAAAATCTTAATGTAGTTTAGCAAAAAAAAATAGTCAAGGCAATAAGCGCAGGAATGAATTAAGAAAACCAAAAGAAACGGCATAATAGGCGAAGCAAAAGAAGCATCGAGTTAAATGGTACAGCATTTGAAAGATCGACGGGGAACAGATGATCATCAATTCTCAGAAAAAGTCTAAAAGTATATAAATAATAAAGGAAAATCATGGAGGAGAGCTATGGAAAGCAATATTATCGGAAGAAGAGAAATTGTGGTAACAGATGAACTTACGGCGGCGGCTGTAGACGCAAGCCTTCCTTCGGTATTCTCTACACCACAGCTTATTTCGCTGATTGAAATGACTGCTGCAAAGAGTGTTGAGTCAATGCTGGAGCCGGGGCAGACAACGGTTGGAACCGAAATAAACATAAAACACATGGCAGCCACTCCGGTGGGTATGACGATAAGCTGCGAGACTGTTTTAAGAGAACGGGAGAAGAACAGACTTGAATTTGATGTCAGGGCCTATGATGATAAGGAGCTTGTGGCAGAGGGTACTCATCAGAGGTTCATTATCAAGAAGGAAAAATTTATGCTGAGAGCGGCAAAGAAGGCTTCCCCGGACTGTATATAACAGCAGACCGCAGAACCGGCGGCACTTTCTCGTGACCCCGGGCGCGTGATGTAGAGTAAAGATTTTGTCAGTTGAATAGAAAAAAGAGAGCAGAAAGGCGCGTGAAGCCTTGCTTGACAATGACAGCTGTTAGGGATAAAATAATCTGATTAAAAACATTGGTCTTATTCATCGGGCATCCCGATTTTCCCGTTGCTTTTATTTTATTCAGCCGGAACAGCGTTTTGCTTATATGTACAGTCTTTGGGCTCAAACTGCAAATACCGTGTCGGCGTCAATATTCAGACTAAATTTTTTTACCATACGGAGTATTTACATGAGAGAAAAACTACAGACACTTTCGGTCACCACGCTCAGAGAGCTTGCAAGGAGTCAGGGACTTAAAGCGACAGGTCTCAAAAAATCGGAATTGATCGATCTGCTGTGCGCATCTTCCGATGCCGGCTCAAAATCGGACAAGAAAGAGATTCCTTCGGAAAAGAATAAAGAAGTATTTTCAGAGACAATAACAGACAGGAATGAAAGCGCTGATACCGAAACTGCCGTCGAGAACAGAAGAATCAACGCAGCTGACAGCAATACTGCAGCAGTGTCTGAGAATAAAGCCGCGGAGACATCTGATTCAAATGCAGTCAGAGGAAGACAGAGAACAACGAACGACCGTATGCAGATGAAAAACGGCAGACAGCAGGGACAGCAGAGGGGAAGACAGCAAAGATATCAGTCCGCCCAGCCCGGGGATAATGCAAGGCCTCAGATAAGAGAGGGTCAGTCTGCCGCCTCGCAGGATACTCTTACTTCACAGAGCGCAGACGGAACAGATCAGGAGCAGACGGCTGTCAGAAAAGATATTCCTGTGGATGCGGCAACAGGAAAGCCTGTTGTAAGTCTCAGTACGGGAAGCGTTCAGTCTCCTGAGATCAGCGCCCTTGATTCCGGAGAGGAGGCAAACGGCATTTTAGAGGTCATGCCGGAGGGATTCGGATTTATCAGGTGCGAAAACTTCCTGCCGGGTGAAAACGATGTCTATGTCGCCCCGAGCCAGATCAGAAAGTTTAATCTCAAGACAGGCGATATAGTCAGAGGAAACAGGAGGATCAAATCGGCAGCAGAAAGATTTGCGGCTTTGCTTTACATTACCAGTGTAAACGGCTGCCCTGCATCGGATGCGGAAAAAAGACCTTCCTTTGAAAATCTCACTCCAATATTTCCTAATGAGAGGATAAAGCTGGAGACATCGGAAAATACTCCGCTTCCGCTCAGAGTTATGGATCTGCTGGCGCCTATCGGCAAGGGGCAGAGAGGTATGATCGTATCCCCGCCTAAGGCAGGAAAGACAACTCTCTTAAAGCAGGTGGCAAAGGCGATAATCAAGGATAAAAACATGTTCCTCATTATCCTGCTGATAGATGAACGTCCTGAGGAGGTTACGGATATCAAGGAAGAGGTAGTGGGTGAAAATGTTGAGGTGATCTATTCCACCTTTGATGAGCAGCCGGACAGACACAAGAGGGTGTCCGAGATGGTTATCGAAAGAGCCCGAAGATTAGTGGAATACGGCAAAGATGTTACGATCCTTCTGGATTCTATCACAAGACTGGCGAGAGCCTATAACCTTGTGGTGCCTCCGTCAGGAAGAACCCTGTCGGGAGGTCTGGATCCGGCAGCCCTGCATATGCCGAAGAGATTTTTCGGTGCAGCAAGAAATATGAGAGAGGGAGGATCCCTTACCATACTTGCGACGGCTCTGATAAATACAGGCAGCAGGATGGATGATGTAATATACGAGGAGTTTAAGGGAACCGGAAACATGGAGCTGGTTCTTGACAGAAAACTCTCGGAAAAGAGAATATTCCCGGCGATAGATATACTTAAAAGCGGAACCAGAAGGGATGATCTGCTGCTTACACCGGAGGAAATGCATGCGGTAAATAAGCTCAGAAGCGCCTTCGGCTCGCTTAAGCCTGAGGAGGCGGCGGAAAAGGCTCTGGATCTGTTTACAAAGACAAGAAACAACAGGGAATTTGTACAGATGACCGAGAAGATGAGGTTCTGAAAACAGTAAATACCATACGATCTGCCAGCTTGAATTAAAAACCTCAGATTTTTTTTAAAACAGGTAAAAAACGGGGAGAAAAATAAAATATTCTGAGAAATTATTAACGCTGAAGAGATGCGGGAGTAAGCTATACTTATCTTAAACATACATGAAGTATGCTTAAGGGACTACACCCCTCGAAAACCGGAGGGGTTTGAGTCTCGGGAAACCAAATGAAAAGAAAAAGACCATGGAATGCCGGCGGATGCCGGTGCTCCATGGTCTTTTCGCTGAAGAGCGGAGGGAACGAAAGGCTATAAAGCCTGTAAAGGAGCTAAAGAGAAAAACACCTAAGAACAGCCTGCTCAAATAAGATAGAAGTAGTGGAGAGTGCTGGTAAAGCGGCAGGAGAGAAGAAAAGCCATGAGATCGGGATCAGGATGCCGGTAAAAAGAAGATAAAAAGAAAAAAGGAAAAAACGAAAAAAACGAAAAAACGAGAAAAAAATCTGTTGACAGGAGAGTGAGAGTGTGATAAATTAAACAGGCTGTCACGAAAGACAGCAGCACAATAAAAACCAATAAAGAATTAATGCACAGACCCTGAAGATTCTTGAATAAGA
>JAQXPY010000098.1 GCA_029100885.1 Clostridiales bacterium
CTCTACATATCCTGAATACTCCATGAAGTCACCAGCATAAACAGGAGCTGTATAACGAACCTCTGAATATCCAAGGAAGAGTGACTCGTCACCGAAAAGTCTGATAGCAAGCTCTGTAGCAACATCGCCCCAAGCTGTTACGATATGTGCGCCCTCTACAAGCTCTCCAGCATAGTGAGCGTCTCCAGCTGACATACGTGATCTAAGTACGACCTTTGTTCCAATCATTGTTTTGTCCTCCTAATAATAATAAAAATTGATACCGACAGACGTTATTGTCTCGTCGTTTCTCCTATCAATTAGCCTCATGATATCACCAATTATTTGAAGTTTCAACCATAATTTTTATTGTAATTTTGCACCAATATTCAGAACAAAACATGACTATTTCTTGTGAACTTTTAACTGCTTCAGCACGTTATCACGGTACTTTTTGTTTACATCGATATATCTCTGTATCTGTAACCGCAGGATCGGTTCTGAAGGCGGTTTCTCCTGATCCCGGCTGCCTGTAATACTGCCTGTAACTCCGCCTGTGCAGGCTCCTTTTTACTTCAGTGTACTGCTGATAAGCTGCTGAAGCTCGTCTATATTCCTGTTGAGAGCATGCGCTATCTCCGAGTAAAGAGCATTCTCCGCGAGCTTAAAATATCTGTCATCAACAGCCGTGACCTTCTTTCCGTTCTCCTCACGGGTCTTGTTTCTTATGTACAGGTTCTTGATAATGCTGACCAGTGCCCTCGGATCGTTGCTGTGTACGGCATCCTTGTACTCCTGCTCTCTGTATTTGTCATTTTCGATCCACCTGCTCTCGATATCAGGTATTGATCTGATCAGCTCCCATGCCTCGTTCTCCGACATAGCCTTCCTCAGTCTGGTCTTATCCATGTCAGAGCCTACCGGAACGAACAGCCTTGCTCTGCTGTCTGCTACCGGCGCAAGACAATAATACTTCTTCTCTTCTGCTGTATCGCTGAGTCGTTTGCTGATAATATCCTCAATCACACATACTCCGGCATTGGGTTTCACAACAAATTCTCCCTTTGAAAACATAAGAAAATTTCCCCCTTTCATGCCTTATTTTAGCATTTTCGGAGTTTAATTCAAAGCAGTTATGTTAACCTGTTTTTGTATTTTTACTGTATTTTTTTTAATATTCCATAAGCATATGTTTCAGATTCAGTCTTTGCTTCAGCTATGTCCCGGCACACCGTTTCAGTCACAGCTCTCCAAGTATCCTCCGAAAGCTTCTGTTTGCCTCAAATATGACCCTCTCACGGTCGATATATGTATACTCGCCGTTTTTATAGACTACTCTTCCGTCTATCATGCTGAGAACGATATCTGAGGACTGGGCAGAAAATACAAGATTTGATACTGTATCAAAGTCCGGCTGCATATGAGGTCTGTCCGTATCCACGATGACAATATCGGCTCTCCATCCCTCGCACAGCTTTCCGCATAGTGCTCTTCCCTGTGCCTTTGCTCCCTCATAGGATGCCATTTTCAGTATATCGGAGGCAGAGATCGCATTCGCGTCACCTGAAGCTCCTCTGGAAAGCATTGCCGCCATATGCATTTCCTCCATCATATTAAGGTTATTATTGCTGGATGCCCCGTCTGTTCCGAGAGCCACATTCAGCCCCTTGTTCAGAAAAGCCTTCACCGGCGCTATGCCGCTTCCGAGCTTCAGATTGCTGGACGGATTGTGTACTGCAACAGCACCGGCAGCCTTCATCAGCTCCACATCCTCCTCCTCCAGATATACGCAGTGAGCAGCCAGAGTCCTGTTTTTCAGGATACCGCAGTCGCTGAAATACTGAACGGGTGTCTTTCCTCCGTGCCGCTGCTTGCATTCCTCATGCTCACTTTTTGTCTCTGAAACATGTACATGGACAGTCATGCCGCACTCCGAAGCCGCCTCGGCCGCCTGACGCACAAAGCCCTCTGTCGTGGTATACTCGGCATGCAGACCCATATCCGCAAGGATCCTGCTGTCCTCTCCGCCTCCTTCTGTGCGGTAAGCTCCAGCTCTTACCGCCTCTGCCAGAGCTATCGTATCCCGGTATCCCTTCATATCCTTAAATACGGCCTTGTTATCCATGGAGGAGATACCGTGGCAGATATTTGCTTTCATTCCGCTCTCATAGAGAGCCCTTGCCATATCATCGATAAAGAAATACATATCGCTGATGGAAACGCTTCCTCCGGCAATCAGCTCCATAGCCCCCAGCTGGGTGCTCCAGAACACATCCTTTCCTGTAAGCCTTGCCTCGAACGGGAATATCTTTTCAAAGAGCCATTTCTGAAGAGGAAGACCGTCTCCGTAGCCTCTGAGTATGGTCATAGGAACATGGCAGTGCATGTTGTAGAGTCCGGGCAGCATCACCTTGCCCCTGCCGTCGTAGATTTCCTCTCCCTTGAGTTCTTCGGGACACTTTTCTCCGATATAAGTGATGACCGCACCCTCGGTTCTGACAAACATGTCACCCCTCGCCTTAAAGCTTTCGTCTATGAGCTTGATATTTTTAAACAGCATACGTCTCTTTCCCTCTCTGAAAATATTATAGGTATCTCTTCAGATATTGTCCGGTAAAGCTCTCCGGCACTCTGCATATCTCCTCGGGAGTTCCGGCTGCGACAACAGTACCGCCGCCGTTTCCTCCCTCCGGTCCCATATCTATTATGTAATCGGCGGTCTTGATAACATCAAGATTGTGCTCGATAACAACAACCGTATTTCCGCTTTCCCTGAGTCTGAGCAGTATTTCCACCAGCTTGTGTACATCTGCAAAATGCAGACCTGTCGTCGGCTCATCCAGAATATACAGGGTCCTTCCGGTTCCCCGTCTTGCCAGCTCTGTTGCCAGCTTTATTCTCTGAGCCTCTCCTCCCGAAAGCTCGGTGCTCGGCTGTCCGAGCCTTATATATGAGAGTCCCACATCATAGAGCGTTCTGATCCTTCGTTCTATCGACGGAACATTTTTGAAGAAGTCCAGAGCCTCCTCCACTGTCATGTTGAGAACATCATATATGCTCCTGCCCTTGTACTTTACCTCCAGTGTCTCTCTGTTGTAGCGTCTGCCTCCGCACACCTCGCACGGAACGAACACATCCGGCAGGAAATGCATCTCTATCTTGATTATGCCGTCTCCTGAGCATGCCTCGCATCTTCCGCCCTTCACATTAAAGGAAAACCGTCCTTTGGTATATCCTCTCAGCTTCGCGTCCTGTGTTGCGGCAAAGAGATCTCTGATCAGATCGAATACTCCCGTATATGTGGCAGGGTTGGATCTCGGCGTCCTGCCTATAGGAGCCTGGTCTATACAGATGACCTTGTCAAACTGCTCCAGACCCTCCACCGATCCGTGTTTTCCGGGAATGGCCTTGGCTCTGTTCAGCTTTCTTACGGCAGTTTTGTAGAGAATCTCATTTACAAGGGAGGATTTTCCGCTGCCGGAAACTCCTGTTACAGCTGTAAATATACCGGCAGGTATATCCACATCTATATGCTTCAGATTGTTTTCGTATGCATCCCTTATCCCTATCCAGCCGGTCGGCTGTCTTCTCACCGACGGTACCTCTATCTTTTTTCTGCCCGCAAGGTAATCGCCCGTTATCGAGTCTTTGCATGCCATGATCTCTTCGGCAGTTCCCACGGCTACTACCTCGCCGCCGTGCTCTCCTGCCCCGGGTCCGATATCTACTATCAGATCCGCTGCTTTCATGGTGTCCTCATCATGCTCCACGACTATAACTGAATTACCTATATCCCTGAGCCGTTTCAGTGTGGCCAGCAGCTTATCGTTGTCCCTCTGGTGCAGACCTATGGACGGCTCATCCAGAATATAGGCCACACCCACGAGCCCCGAGCCGATCTGGGTCGCCAGACGTATACGCTGGGCTTCACCTCCGGACAGGGTAGCCGTTGCTCTCGACAGAGTCAGATAATCCAAGCCGACATTTACAAGAAAGTCCGTTCTTGCCTTTATTTCCTTCAATATCTCAGAGCCCACGCTCAGCTGAAAGCTGCTGAGCTTAAGACCGTCTATTATCCTTCCGAAACTGCCTATGGAGTAGTTGCAGATCTCATGGATGTTCTTATCTCCCACTGTCACTGCCAGAGCGGAGGCCTTTAACCTCTGTCCCCTGCATGCAGGACAGCAGTCCTTACTCATGTATTCCTCATACATTTCCTTGCTGTCCTGATTATAGGCTTCGCTGTAACGCCTTCTGACATTTTCCATCAGACCTTCAAATGCTGTTTCGTAGGATGAACCTCCGCTGTATTTGCTTTTGTATAATACCCTGACCTTGTGTGTCCCGGTTCCCTTCAGTATGATATCCTTTGCCCTCTGAGACAGTTCTTCAAAAGGAGTATCCAGACTGAAGCCGTATTCATCGGCAAGTGCCTTGAGCATGGCATGTGTATAGGAGCCCTCCTGTCCGCTGGAGGCCCAGCCAGTCACCTGTATCGCTCCCTGATTGATCGACAGGGATGTATCCGGTATCATCAGTTCGAGGCTGAATTCCATCTTATAGCCAAGTCCGAAGCACTCCGGGCAGGCTCCGTAAGGATTGTTGAAGGAAAAAGATCTCGGTTCTATCTCTTCTATACTGATACCGCAGTCCGGACATGCAAAATGCTGGGAGAAGGTCAGCATCTCCTTCCCGTCCTCCCTCTGCGCATCCACCAGAAGCAGTCCGTCCGAAAGTCTGAGAGCATTTTCTACTGAATCCGCAAGTCTCTGCTCTATTCCCTCTCTGACGACCAGACGATCCACGACTATCTCAATGTTATGCTTGATATTCTTATCCAATGAGATATCTTCGCCGAGATCATACATGCTGCCGTCAATGACCGCTCTGACATATCCGGATCTTCTGGCCTGCTCCAGCAGCTTAACATGCTCTCCCTTTCTACCTCTGACAACGGGAGCCAAAAGCTGTATCCTGGTTCTTTCCGGAAGACTCATGAGTTGGTCGGTCATCTGGTCTACAGTCTGTCTCTTTATCTCCCTGCCGCATTTCGGACAGTGAGGTACTCCTATCCTCGCATACAGAAGACGCAGATAATCATATATCTCCGTGACGGTACCGACCGTGGAACGAGGGTTCCTGTTTGTGGATTTCTGGTCGATGCTGATCGCGGGAGACAGTCCCTCTATGCTCCTGACCTTAGGCTTTTCCATCTGACCCAGGAACTGCCTTGCGTAGGAGCTGAGGGACTCCATATATCTTCTCTGTCCCTCCGCATAAATGGTGTCAAAGGCCAGTGATGATTTTCCGGAGCCTGAAAGCCCTGTAAAGACTACCAGCTCATTGCGCGGAATATCCAGATCTATATTTTTTAAGTTGTGCTCCGATGCGCCGCGGATCTTTATAAACTGTTTTCCCATAATACCCTTTTTTGTTTTATCTATTCAGCACCCTCAAAAGCATTCACTCCTCAGACCTTTCATGATTTCATCCGAAAAAATATGCAAGCATTTTTTCCGCCCGAAATCATGAAGGTGCTGAATAGTTACCCTTTTAAGTCAAAAAGCGGGTGGAAGCTGAATCTCTTCCTGCCCGTCTTTAAACATAATCCCGTGTTGCTTC
>JAQXPY010000099.1 GCA_029100885.1 Clostridiales bacterium
AGTGGCAAATGTTTATGCAGAGTCCATTGGAACTCTTGCACCATTCTCGGCATATGCAAACATTGATGCGGTTCCGTATCTGTACAGCGGATATGACCACTTCATCAAGACCTGGAAGAGTGATCTCGGTGCCGAGATGAGAGACACGATCGGAAATGAAGCAGGCTTTAAGATCCTTGGCGGCATGTACAGAGGAGCCCGTATCACCACAGCAAAGAAGGAGATGAAGACTCTGGATGATTTCAAGGGCTTTAAGCTTCGTGCACCGGGAATCGATGTTTATGTAAAGACATGGGAGTGGCTGGGAGCAAGCCCTACACCGCTTGCTATTACAGAAACCTACACAGCTATTCAGCAGGGTACCGTTGACGGACAGGAGAACCCTATCTCCGAGTGCTATAACTACGGCTTCTACGAGGTTTGCCCATATTGGATCAAGACAAACCATGTTTACAGTCAGGACTGCTTCTTCATGGATCTGGACTTCTTTAATGCACTTCCTGCAGATATTCAGGAGATCGCGGCAAAGGCAGCTTCAGAGGCATCTGATTGGAGAAATAATGCCATGATCGAGCGTGAGGCTGAGGTCGAGGCGAAGGCTATCGAAAAGGGTGTTACCATTGTTGAAGTTGATACAACAGAGTTCATGAACAAGTTTGACGGATTTGTTGAAGGCGTATATCCGGATCTTGTTGACTGGGCAAATCGTATCAGAGAGATGGCATGATCACTCTGCTGTCATATCTTTCAAGGGATATTTAACAGAAATATTACAGATATAACAGATATCTGCTAAGCGTAAATTGTAGGGGCGTCCGGGTGTCACACCCTGGACGCCTTATAAAATAGGAGAACTTATGAAACAAATTCTTTCCTGCTATTCCGGGATCATGGATGTTATTGAAAAGATCCTGAGATGTCTTATAGGAATTGCCATGGCTGTTATGGTCGCGGTGATCTTCTATCAGGTCGTGCTTAGATATGTATTTAACAACTCAAATATATGGTCCGAGGAACTTGCACGATATTTGATGTGCTATGTGGTTCTGTTCGGTGCAGCCATAGCTATCAGAAAAGGATCACATCTTCAGGTGGATTTTCTGATCAATATGCTTCCTGAAAGAGCAAGAAGCCTTGCTGTCATTGCATGCACGATCGCGGGAGATGCATTCCTCGTATTCTTTTTCATACACGGCATATCTCTGGTTCAGGGCACCTTCAAAAGTATTTCTTCCGGTACCGGCATACCTATGGCATATGCATACATGTGTCTTCCTATAGGTGCGGTACTGATGGTCATGGCTTCGATCGAGGTGATATTAAAGGAAGCAGACAGCTTTATAGAATCAGGAAAGGAGAAAAAGAGATGAATGTAGGCCTTATTACCATACTTGGACTGCTGATCCTCTCCCTGTGCGGAATCCCTATCTTTCTTTCTTTAGGAATTGCAACACTGGCTGCAATGTCTCTCGGAGGAATGCCTCTTGTTGTGGTTCCTTCAAAGATGTTTGCGGGAATGAATTCGACAGCGCTGCTGGCTATTCCATTCTTCATGTTGGCAGGAAATATTATGTCCAGAAGTATTACTATGAAGCTGGTAGATATTTCAAATGCTCTGATCGGATGGATGAAGGGAAGTCTTGCGGTAGTTACCGTTGCAGCCTCCACACTGTTCGGAGCCATTTCCGGGTCAGCTGTTGCCACCTGTTCGGCAGTCGGGGGAATCACTATTCCGGCAATGAAGAAGGAGGGTTATTCCGAATCCTTTGCCGCAGCGATCGCTTCAATGTCCTCGGTACTCGGTCCGCTTATTCCGCCTTCAATAACACTGATAGTCTATGCCAGTGCAACAGAGACATCCATCAGCGCTCTCTTCCAGGCATCGATAGTTCCGGGAATTCTGCTTTGCGTTCTGCTTATCGTCTACAGTCTGCATTACGGAAAGAAAAATGATCTCCCGGCTCATCCAAAGATGAGCTTCGGTGAGATAGCAAAAACGATCAGGAGCGGAATCTGGGCACTGCTTATGCCGGTCATTATCCTCGGAGGAATATTCGGAGGTATCTTTACGGCAACAGAGGCAGCAGCCGTTGTGGTGGTATATGCTTTGGCAGTCAGCCTGTTCGTTTATAAGGATATGAAGTTCAAAGAGATCATACCGTCGATGGCAGAGGCGGGCATCTCAACAGCCGTAATACTTGTACTTGTCGGTCTGTCAAAATCATCAAGCTATGTTGTTACGACCTCCGGACTACCTCAGGCGGTACTGAATTTCTTTACTGAGCTGACCAGTAATAAATACATCATTCTGATCCTGATAAATATTCTGTTCCTCATCATAGGAATGCTGATGGAGGCAAATGC
>JAQXPY010000100.1 GCA_029100885.1 Clostridiales bacterium
CAGCTTGTGATAATGCTGCTGATACAGATCGGCGGAATGGGCGTTATCACAGTTGCCGCCTCGTTTGCTCTTGTTTCCGGGCGCAGGATCTCACTGATGCAGAGAAGCACGATGCAGGAGGCCATCTCCGCTCCCAAGGTCGGGGGGATCGTCCGTCTTACCAGCTTTATCATAAAGGCCACGCTGATCATAGAGCTGCTCGGCGCTGTTCTGATGAGCCCTGTTTTTTTCCGTGATTTCGGTGCAAAGGGACTCTGGATGTCGCTTTTTCATTCCGTTTCCGCCTTCTGCAATGCAGGCTTTGATCTGATGGGAATAAGGGCGGAATTTTCTTCCCTTACCGGATATTCGGCACAGCCGCTTATCAACCTTACGATCATGCTGCTGATAATCACCGGAGGCATAGGCTTTCTTACCTGGGATGATATACGAGGCAACGGCTTTCACTTTCACCGCTACAGAATGCAGAGCAAGATCATTCTCTGTACCACCTCGCTGCTGATAATACTTCCGGCAGTATATTTTTATATATTTGAGTTCGACGGCATGAAGGGAGACGAACGCCTGCTGGCTTCACTCTTTCAGGCCGTCACTCCAAGGACCGCCGGCTTCAACACCGTCGATATGAACAGGCTGAGCGAACCCGGTCAATGCATCACCATACTGCTGATGCTGATAGGCGGCAGTCCGGGCTCCACTGCCGGAGGAATAAAAACGACCACAATCGCGGTTCTTCTGTCCTCTGCCGTATCCACCTTTCACCGGCAGCAGAACGCGCACTTTTTCGGCAGGAGGATAGATGATGAGGTCATAAAGGACGCCTCAACTATAATGATGCTGCACGTGTTCCTCTTTTTCTTCGGCGGTCTGACGATCAGCATAGCGGAAGATCTGCCCCTGCTGTCCTGCCTCTTTGAAGCGGCTTCGGCCGTAGGCACCGTAGGTCTGTCACTTGGCATCACCTCCTGTCTCGGAACAGCCTCCAGGATAATACTGATGCTTCTGATGTTCTGTGGAAGAGTCGGCGGACTGACGCTGATATTTGCGGCTCTGTCCGGTGTGCAGAAGCAGAGCTCCCGCTTCCCGTTAGAGAAGGTGATAGTCGGCTGACATTGCTTGACACCTTGAATAATTAAATTGACCGGGCCTCCACCCGCTGCCTGAAGGCGGCAGAGGAGCCCGGAACAAACGAAAGGCTTAATATATGAAATCTATCCTGCTTATAGGCTTAGGCCGCTTTGGAAAGCATATCGCAATTCACCTCAATAATCTTGGTCATCAGGTCATGGCTGTCGACAGCTCCGAGGAACGTGTCGAGGCTGTGCTGCCCTTTGTGACCAATGCCCAGATCGGAGACAGCACCAACCAGTCCTTTCTCAGATCCCTGGGTATCAGCAACTATGATGTATGCATCGTTGCAATCGGAAATGACTTTCAGAGCTCACTGGAAACCACCTCTCTGCTTAAGGAGCTCGGCGCAAGGCATGTGATATCCAGAGCAGCCAGAGATGTTCAGGCAAAATTCCTTCTCAGAAACGGCGCTGATGAGGTTGTCTATCCGGAAAAGCAGCTTGCAAAATGGACTGCCATCCGCTGCAGCTCGGAGCACATTCTCGACTATATAGAGCTGGACAGCGATCACGCAATGTTTGAGGTGGTCGTTCCGGAAGGCTGGGCAGGCAGATCCATAGGTCAGCTCGATATAAGAAAGAAGTACAATGTCACCATTATCGGAATCAAGAGAGACGGCAGACTCGAGCTGTCCCTCACTCCGGAGGTTGTCCTGTCCTCCGGCGAGACCATGCTGGTCCTCGGTCAGAACAAGGACATCCAGAAGTGCTTCCGAATATAAATGCCTTTATTCAACCTTCATCATCCTGTAGCCGACACCTATATGGGTCTGGATGTACTGAGGCGAATCAGGATCCGGCTCCAGCTTTTTTCTGAGAGTCGCCATGAATACCCGCAGAGACGCTATATCATTATCCCAGCTCTGTCCCCATATATTCTGTGTAATAAAGGTATGAGTCAGGACCTTTCCCACATTCTTGGACAGCAGACAAAGCAGCTTGTATTCGATCGGTGTCAGATGCAGCTCCTGTCCTCCCAGATAAGCACAGCCTCCGGCATAATCGACCTTCAGCCTGCCGTTCACAAAGACTGAGCTTGCGGCAAGCATTTCCGCGGTCATGTAGGACAGTCTTCTCTGGGTGACCCTGATGCGTGCCAGCAGCTCTTCCACGGAAAACGGCTTTGTCAGATAATCATCGGCTCCCGCATCCAGCGCCTCGATCTTGTCGTTATCCTCGCTGCGTGCGCTGATCACAATGATCGGCATATTAGACCAGGAGCGTATATTTTTTATCACCTGTATCCCGTCCATATCCGGAAGTCCCAGATCCAGCAGAACGATATCCGGATTATGGGAGGACGCCTCCAGGATAGCCGTCTCCCCGTTTGCCGCCACCAGATACCTGTAATCATTTGTCTTCAGCGTGGTCGTGATCAGATTGCGAACCGGAGGATCATCCTCCACCACTAATATCAGCAGTTTATTCATGCAGCTCCACCTCCCCTGCAGGTAATGTAAACGTAAAGACAGTTCCCTTCGGATGATTATCTGATACCGATATCGTTCCGCCATGCGCCGTGACTATAGACCTGCACAGTGACAGCCCCAGTCCGAGACTGCGCCGGCTGTCCGCTATCTTGTTGGCTCCGCTGTAGAACATGTCGAAAACAAACGGCTTTTGTTCATCCGGTATTCCGGGTCCGTTATCCGAAACGGATACGATCACCCTTGAAGCCTCCTTCCTGGTACTTATATCAATGAAGGAGCCTGCCGGAGTATACTTGATCGCATTGTCAACGAGGTTGATGATAACCTGCACTATAAGTCTGGCATCTATACGAACAAGTATAATATCTTCAGATGAGCTGATACGTATCGTATGCTCCCTGCCGCGTTTGTTTATATGCCTCATAGCTTCCGTTATGACCTCGTCCATCAGCTCTACCGACCGGTTCAGATGGACCTGGTTTCCTTCGATCCTTGAAACGGCAAGAAGGTTTTCCACCAGGTTTATCAGCCATTCCGAGTCCTCGTAAATATCTCTGAAGGTACGCTTCCTCGTTTCATCGTCCATTTTCTCATAATTTGCCAGCAGATTGTCAGCATTTCCCGAAATTGAGGTCAGCGGAGTCCTCAGATCATGGGATATCGCCCGCAGCAGATTTGCCCGAAGCTGTTCATTCCTCGCAAGAATCGCAGCCTCCTCCTTTTCCCTGGCGTTTTTGATATTCTCCAGTGCCAGAGCACACTCTCCTAAAATAGAAAGCAGCACGCTGTTTTCAAAAAAATCCAGCGGGATCTCATCCATTGCTATTCCTACCACGCCGTATACCTTCTGATTGACCCTTATTGCCAGATAGTAGCATTTTGCGCCCGGAAAGGTATCGGTCGTCGCGCCTGCATGCTTATTATTTTTAAGCACCCATTCGGCCACCGCCTCCTCCTTTTCGGAGATCATCTCGCTTTCCCCGCTTTCCACGCTGTCCTGCGTTCTGAATACGCACGGAGCTCCCAGCAGCTTTCCGTCCGTAAGGTAGATCACTATGTCCCTTTTCATCAGCTTTATAAGCTGTCCCGCAGCGGCTCTCGCGACGCCTTCCTCATCCTTCTCCTTCTGCAGCAGCTGATTTGTCTCGAACAGCACCTTGGTACGATATGCCGCATGAGCAGACTGCCTTGCACTGTCCTTAAGCCTGATGGCCAGAGATCCCGTCAGCAACGCCACCATGAACATTATCGGAAATGTCACGAGATAATTTGTATCATTGAAATGAAAGGTAAAGCGCGGTACTGTAAAGAAGAAATTAAATACCAGAACGCTTACCACCGAGGAGATCAGTCCGCAAAAACGCTGGGTCGTAATGACCGAGATGACAAGCACTCCGAAAATATAGACTGAAACGATGTTTGCCTCGGAAAAGCCCATCGAATAAAAGCTATAGCCTATCAGCGTGGCTGCCAGCAATACTATTATACTCCTGATCACATCCTGTACCGGTATTGCCGTGACCGGTGCCGTCCCGCTCCTTTTCTCTCTGTAAAGCTTTGAGACACTGGCATCCGGAATCACATGAACATCCAGATTAGGCGCATTGGCGATCAGCCGCTCTGTCAATGTCGGCTTGCCGAAGAGATTTTTTCTTGTGGCATTGCTGCGTCCTATAACTATCTTCGAAACGCCGGACAGCCTTGCGTATTCCGCTATCTGATAGGGAACATCCTCTCCGTAGCTCGTTTCGATATTTGCGCCCAGCTGCTGCGCCAGTCTGATGTTTTCTCTCAGCCGCTTTTTATCCTCCTCGCTCATTGCCGCCGCGGCAGGAGTTTCTACAAACAGCGCCGTAAAGCTTCCTCTGAAGGCTCTCGCCATTCTTGCCGCAGTCCGGATGATCTTTGCGTTGGACGGTGAAGAGGACAGGCATACCAGAATATGTTCATCGGTATGATAATCACCGCGGTTTTGTATTCTGGCGTTTTCGGTGATGAGATTCACCCTTTCCGCACATCGCCGCAGCGCTATCTCCCTCAGGGCAGTAAGCTTTTCGACTGTAAAAAAATTGACAGCGGCTCTCTGTGCCTGATCCTCGCGATAGATATTGCCGCTCGCCAGTCTGTCCAGCAGCTCCGCCGGCTCTATGTCCACAAGCTCCACCTGATCCGCCTGATCAAAGACGGAATCCGGAATACGTTCCCTGACCTGGATCCCGGTTATGGATGCGACAGTATCATTAAGACTCTCTATATGCTGAACATTGACTGTAGTATAAACATCAATGCCTGCATTCAGCAGCTCCTTTATATCCTGATAACGCTTTACATGCCTGCTGCCCGCGGCATTGGTATGCGCAAGCTCATCCACTAATATCAGCTGCGGCTTTCGCTTAAGCGCTCCGTCTATATCAAATTCCCGCAGCGTTATGCCGTTATGCATGACCCGGATGACAGGAAGCTGCTCAAGCCCCTCCAGCAGCGCTGTTGTCTGTGGTCTGGCATGAGGCTCTATGTAGCCGGAAACAACATCTATACCGCGTTCCGCAGCGTTATGAGCCGCCTCCAGCATTGCGTAGGTCTTTCCGACTCCGGCCGCATAACCGAAAAATATCTTCAGCCTGCCTCTTTTCTCATCTGATGTTTCGTTTTGAATCGCTTTAAGAAGCTGATCCGGGTTCTGTCTTAATGTTTCCATTTTAATCATTTCTCCGATATGGCAGAGGTCTTATTTCAGTCTTAACACTTCACCTATGCAGCTTTGCGCCGTACGGATCCAGGAACCGCGCTCCAGATGATCTTTTTTAATAGCGTCGTCCAGCCTGCCCATAATGATCCATCCGAATATAAACTCCGCGATTACCGCTGCAAATAATAATACCTGCATAATACCACCGTAGCCTTTTTAAAAATGTATAATTTCCCATTAAATACATCTTTATCTGTTACTATTCAGCACCCGTCATGATCTCAGGCGGAAAAAATTGTAACCTTATGATATTCCCCATCTGTTAAAGAGAGTAAAAGAGTATTTAAGGTCATATTAAGACCATGTAAAGATTTGCAGAATACAGCAGCACGGAGATCGCTGTGACAGGATCGTTACAGGTCTCTCCGTGCTGCTGCCTTGAAAAAAACATATGCTCCCTTACTGCTCCAGAATACCGTCCAGCATCAGATTGAACTTCAGAACATTTACGGTTTTTTCTCCGAATACTCCGAGAAAACGTCCGTCGGTGCACTTATCGATGATCATGATGCGTCCCCACATATGGGAATCATCATTGAACTGCTGTCCCAGCAGCTCACTGCCGTATTTTCTGCCGTCTATTTCAATTATGCTGCCGTTTGCCTTTTCCGGCGCGATCAGCTGCGCCGCTATGGTGACCGCTCCCGTATACAGAACACCGCATACAAGGGTCATGATGATAAAGATCATCAGTGCCTTCGGCAGTGCTGATTTCAGCTCCTTCATATGCTCAGCCTCCTATTGTATGGAAAATATCACTGAACACACCGGGAGCAAAATACGAAAGTCTGATCCCGATAATGCACATTATCATAAGGCTCATTGCCGCAAAATACTCTATCCCGTGTAAGGTTTTCCTGAATACTCCATTCCTCATATCAATACCTCCCTCGGCCTTAAGGCCGGACAATAAAATATAATCGATAATACCTATATACTTAAAGATAAGCTGAGCTTCAGACCAGACCGGTCATCACTAAAAGCATATCTATAAGCTTAACAAATATAAACGGGGCGATAAGTCCTCCCAGACCGTAAATAAGCAGGTTGCGTGACAGCAGCTTTCCGGCTGATACCTCTCTGTATTTAACGCCCTTGAGTGCCAGCGGAATCAGGGCTATAATGATCATCGCAATTAAGATCTGCATATTTTTCATCCTCCTTTGTTCCGCCATATCATATATTCTCTCCGCTAAATATGGCATTAACTCTTTACGCCGGACTTTAAGACAGAATAAAGATAAAGCGCACATTGGCATTTGCAGACTTCCTGCAGGAAGAAATATCTTATTATTATGGTTTGCGTCGTACCTGCTGCCGCTTAGAATTTAAAGAAATATTCATTCTCACCTTATAAAACTTT
The DNA here is from genome assembly GCA_029100885.1 of Clostridiales bacterium. Lineage (GTDB taxonomy): Bacteria > Bacillota > Clostridia > Lachnospirales > Lachnospiraceae > Avilachnospira. The sequence goes on from JAQXPY010000100.1 coordinate 6,673, forward strand.
GAAGAAAATGCAAAAATTGCATTTTAAAGTTTTGAAGAAACACATGTTTTATCTGCTTCCGTTCCTGATCTGATTTCGACCCTTCTGGTGCAGAAAAATCGATGGCTCTTACTTTAATCATTCCGGTAATGCAAACATGAGGACTCATATTTCCCGCTTTTTACGCGCTCCGCACGCTGTTTCGGGTTGAAAACAAAGGTAAGGCATATTATACTGTAATCGCTACGGCGGATCGGGAGCACCACCTTCCGTCGTATAATAAAAATCATTACATCAGATATTTCTTATTCTCTGTTGTTCTGATCAGCATCCCTAAGATGCAGGCGCTGTTACTCTGTATGAAAGGAGGACAGTGTCATGATCAGAGTGAACGGAGATTTTTTTGATTTCACGGAAATTCCCCTTTGCGAGT
>JAQXPY010000101.1 GCA_029100885.1 Clostridiales bacterium
CTGTATTCAAAAACTTCATTTATCATTTCAAGGGCAAGACCGTTTCCCTCAGGTCTTACCGCCTGTGAGTATTCATTTTCTAAAAATGCCTCGCCTCGTTTAAGCTGGCGCAGTATCATGCTGAGACTCTTCAGGATATCCCTGGTCTCAAAACCGCTGATGACCGCAGGAACATGAAGCTTCTCTTCAAAAAACTTCATTCCGTCTTCGCCAATAATGACCGCCACGTGACCGGGACACAAAAACGCGTCTACATGAAGATCCTGAGATGCCGCCAGAGCAAGTACGGAAGGCTCAAGTCTTTTCAGCATCGAAAAAACCGAAAAATTCGCAGTATTCTTTTGCGCCGCCTCCTTTATTGCGGCCGCTGTTCCCGGCGCTGTAGTCTCAAAGCCGATACCGATAAATACTACCTCTCTGTCAGTATTTTCCTCGGCCAGCTTCAGTGCATCCATCGGCGAATAGACGATCCTTATATCAGCGCCCTCTGCCCTTCTTGAAAACAGGCTGTCCGTGCTGACTGTCCCCGGCACACGAAGCATATCTCCGTAAACAGCAATTATCGGTAAGCCTGTCATTTTTCCGCCAGCCAGCTCCAGCATGACGTCTATCATCTCCGGAGGCGTAACACAAACGGGACAGCCCGGTCCGGAAAGCAGCCTGACATTTTCAGGCAGAAGCTGTCTGATCCCTCCCCGGGCAATAGCCATGGTATGTGTACCGCACACCTCCATGATGGTGATCGGCTTGTCTTTACCTGTACCGAAATGCCTTGGGTCACTCACGGCTGACCTCCGAGACTGCGCAGCTCCTCCATGAGTTCATTGTACGAATCCATGATGTCCTCCGCCTGCTGCGTTCTGAGGCGTTCTATTGCAAATCCCGCATGTACGAGAACGCTGTCGCCAACCCTGGGCTCACGCAGAAACGAAATATCTATGACTCTTACGACACCGTCTCTCTCGGCAACAGCTTCCTTCGCACCCGGCTTTATCTCTTTAATTGTGAGCGGCACTGCCAGACACATGACATATTCTCCGACTTTTTTGAATTATTACTGTTGATCCCGGCAATATTTCTTACATACTGCTCAGGTTATCTGTTACGCTGCCTGCAAGAGCGCAGCAGAGCTGTCCGAGGGCTATTCCCTCATCGTTCGGCGAGACTCTGTGATGCACATATACCCCGAAGCCCTTGTTCTCCAGCTTACTACGGATATGCTTCAACAGATACATATTCTGAAATGCTCCGCCCGACAGAACCACTCTGTCATATCCGGTCTTCTCCCGAATGAAGCAGGCCGCATCAACGGCAAAGCTGCAGAGAGTATTCATAAACCGCACCGCCATATGTGCCAAAATTCTGTCGAGATCCGTATCACAGGTCTCATGCACTGCAATATCCTCTGAAGCGTTTATGAAGCCTGACAAGCTCTCATGCTTCCGGGCTGCATAATATCCGGTCATCTCAGACACAGCCTCCCGTATCATTGACCTCAGGTCAAATCTGAGGACGCCATTATCATCTGTATAGGTGTTATATGAAAAGCAATCCTCTGAAGAATACCCATACGGAACAGTATCCTCCAGCAGCACAGCTCCCTGTCCCTCGTAATCTCCATGGCACCTGATGCCAAGTATTGCCGCGAAGCCGTCAAACAGCCGTCCGATGCTGCTGCAAACCGGGCAGTTCACTCCTGCCTTAAGCTGAAGCAGAGCTCCCATGACATTTTCATCCGGAAAATACTGCTCTATCTCATTATCATCAATTCCTGCATCATGCATCATAGATACTGCGGTACGCCAGAGCTCCCTTGTACAGATATCCCCTCCAGGCAGCCCGAAGGAACGAAGCGACGCCATTCTCACAGATCCGCTGTAATCTCCCGCAAGGAACTCTCCGCCCCAGACAGTACCGTCAGTTCCGAGTCCTGTACCGTCCCAAATGATACCGATGCATTTTTCAGTCCGCGAGAAACCGTTGTCCGCCATACATGAAGCCATATGAGCATGATGATGCTGCACTGCAGTGACCTTAGAGCTTCCTCTTTTGTGTGCATAGACAGATGATAAATAGTCAGGATGCAGATCACAGACGAAATGCCGAGGTCTGATATCAAAAAGTCTTTCAAAATTTTCTATCTGAGACTCGTAAAACTCCAGGGTCTCAAAATTTTTAAGGTCTCCGATATGCTGGCTGATAAATACATTCAAGCCTCTGTTCATTGCAAAGGACGCCTTCTGCTCCGCACCGCAGGCAAGAATCACGGGTATCTCAGCAGGTGACTTATCAGTCTCACAACTCACTATATCCGGCAGTCTGACCGGTGCGGGAGCATATCCTCTCGAACGTCTTATAAAATAATGCTCTCCGTCCAGTTCCCTCAGGACCGAATCATCACATTTTGTCACTATAGCTCTGTTGTTTGCAAGAATACCGTCTGCAATTCCTGCAAGAAGTCCCACGGCTTCAGCATTATCGCTGATCACCGGACAGTCAGACATATTTGCGCTGGTCATTATCAGAGAACGAAGCTCTCCCTCCAGCAGCAGGTAATGAAGCGGAGTATAAGGAAGCATGATTCCTATAGAGGAGTTTTCACTGATCTCTGAAAATGCTCCGGCATGTCTTTTTCTCAGCAGCACTATCGGTCTTGCCGGAGAAAGCAGAAGCTGCTTTTCAGCTTCGCTGATACAGGCAAAACGCTCCGCCTCAGTGATATCGGCGCACATAACTGCAAAAGGCCTGGAATCACGGTGCTTTCTGAGCCGGAGTTCCTTTATGAGCTCCGGGCGGTCAGTTCTGCAGCAAAGATGAAAACCGCCTATACCCTTTACAGCGCATATTCCGCCGCCTGTCAGGAGCTCTGCTGCCGCCCTGAGAGCATTATCATTTCCCGGTATCCTTATGTATCCGGAGCTGCCGGCAAAAGCATTTTCGGTATTATCTTTCACCGCATATGCCATGCCGGAAAGCCTTTTCATGCCCTGCTCCGAGCAGATAAACTCAAGCTCAGGTCCGCATATCCCGCAGCAGTCCGGCTGGGCATGATATCTTCTGCTTCTGATATCCGAATACTCCGCCACGCAGTCACCGCACATCACAAAGGATGACATGCTTGTTTTTTCTCTGTCATAGGGAATATCCCGAATGATCGAAAACCTTGGTCCGCAGTTTGTACAGTTAATAAACGGGAAACGATACCTTCTGTCACCGGGATCCGTCAGCTCCCTCAGACAATCACCGCATACGGCAATATCCGGAGAGATCAGTGTATTCCTTGTGCGTCCTGTATCTGAGCTTAAGATCCTGAAGTCACTGAACCCAAACAGATCACTGTAATACTCTATATCAATGCTGTCTATCACGGCATTTTGCGGATAGGTACTCTGAAATGCCCGCAGAAAGCCATCAATATCCGATCTGCTTCCCTCGAGCTTAAGTTCAACTCCGTCATTTGTATTTCTCACAAAACCGCACAAAAAAAAATCAGCGACAAGTCTGTGTACAAACGGTCTGAAGCCCACCCCCTGGACAATTCCACCAATAGAAACAGAAACCCCGATTTTTTTCGTAATATCCGTCATATTTTCAGTAATATTAATTATATTTAAATATTGCCGATAATCTCCATTGAGTATAACATTAACATGCAAATAAATTAATCTCAAAATAACGTCTTTTTGTATTTTTGTTAAAACATTGTCAAATTCAACGCAGATTGCCGCCCGTTAAACCGGCAGATTGCCTGTCTCTGTCAGAGGCCCGGCAGGATCAAAGGCCGTAAAACATCAAAACAGCCGATCCGGCTGACGACAGAAGTCCGTCAGATGGATCGGCTGAATCTTATCACACAAAAAAACTATTCATATTCAGATAAGTCTTATAAGTACTCTTCAAGGGCCTGCTTAATGATTCCGGAAAGCTCCGCCGCCTGTGCCTTGTCAGGTGCGCTCACAGAGATATAGAACTTGAGCTTAGGCTCCGTTCCCGAAGGACGAACGACCACGGAGCAGTTATCCTCCAAAATGTACTTGAGTACATTGCTCTTAGGAAGTCCGTCTATTCCGGCTGCATAGTCCAGCGCCTTGAGCACCTTCTTAGGACCGATCTTATCTACTCCGGCACGCATGCCGTCAATGATCTGATTCATCTTGGCAAAGCCTGCACTGCCCTCGAACTCATAGGAATGGGTCCTGTTCAGGCAGTAGCCGTACTTTGCATAGAGCTCATTGAGCTTGTCCAGGAGGCTGATGCCTCTGGTCTTGTAGTATGCAAACATCTCGCAGATCATAAACGCGCCGTTCACCGCATCCTTGTCTCTGACATATGAGCCGCTTAAGTAACCGTAGCTCTCCTCAAAGCCAAAGATGTAGCTGTCCTCTCTGCCCTTCTGCTCCAGCATCAGGATCTGCTCGCCGATGAATTTGAAGCCCGTCAGAACATTTACAGTACGTACTCCGTAATCTGCGGCGATACGATCAGCCATGTCTATCGTAACTATTGTCTTAACAAGAACCGGATCCTGAGGCATCCTTCCGTGCTTTGTCCTCTGTGAGCAGATATAATCAAGCAGCAGCATTCCGGTCTCATTGCCTGTAAAGAGAACATAGTCTCCGGCCGGTCCGACTACTCCCTTTTCATCCTTGACAGCTATACCCACACGGTCACAGTCTGGATCGGTAGCCAGCAGCAGATCCGCATTGCAGTCAGCTGCGTATTTCATTCCGAGAGCCATAGCCTCTCTGATCTCAGGGTTAGGATATGGGCAGGTCGGGAAATTACCGTCAGGCTGCTCCTGTTCCTTAACAACAGTAATGTTTGTATAGCCTGATTCGCTGAGAGCACGAAGAACCGGCTTCAGTCCACTGCCGTTAAGAGGAGTATAGACGATGGAAACATTCTTATCGATCTCATCCCCGAAAAGAACCGACTGCTTCTTGACCTCCTCTGTAAAATCCGTATATACCTGATCATCAATATAGGAAATGATTCCGGACTTGATCCCCTCCTCAAAATCCATGACCTTGACATCATCAAATATGTCCAGCTTCTCGATCTCTCCGAGAACCTCATTAGCACCCTCGGTGGTGATCTGACATCCGTCAGGACCGTATACCTTGTAGCCGTTATACTTGGACGGGTTGTGAGATGCGGTGACCATG
>JAQXPY010000102.1 GCA_029100885.1 Clostridiales bacterium
CCTTTCTCAGGCATTCTTGAAGAGGTTGCAGCTCTCCTCATATGCATGTCTCTCATAGTCATTGTACATACGGCTTCTGGCAATGGCGTTGTCAAAATCGATCTCATAGCCGTTAAAGTCAGGACCGTCCACGCATGCAAATGCAGTAACATCCTTGCCGTCCTTATGCAGTACGACTCTGCAGCCACCGCACATTCCTGTGCCGTCGATCATGATAGGAGCCATGGAAGCTGTAATAGGAGCATTGAATTCCTTTGCTGTCAGAACAGTAAACTTCATCATTACAAGCGGTCCCGTAACGATGATCATGTCGAACTTCTCGCCTGAGGAAAGAATCTCTCTGAGAGGAACAGTAACATTTCCCTCGCGTCCGTAGGAACCGTCATCGGTCATAATATAGAGCTTGTCCGAGCAGGCATTGAACTCCTCCTCTAAAATAACCAGATCCTTGTTTCTGAAGCCTGCTATAGAGGTGACCTCAGCACCAAGTCTGTGGAACTCCTCCGCCACCGGAAGAGCAATGGCGCAGCCTACTCCTCCGCCGACTATGCAGACCTTTTTGATACCTTCTGTTTCGGTAGCATTTCCGAGGGGTCCGACGAAATCCTGAATGTACTCACCCTCCATCACATGGTTGAGCTTGACTGTTGTGGCACCCACGACCTGGAAAATAACTCTGACCGTGCCCTTCTCCAGATCACAGCCCGAGACCGTAAGAGGTATCCTCTCACCCTCCTCATCAACTCTGAGGATGATGAACTGACCGGGCTTAGCCTTTTTTGCAACAAGCGGTGCCTCGACCTCGATCATGGTAAGAGTAGGTCTGAGTGCCTTTCTGCTGACTATTTTGTACATAGTATTCCTCCCTGAAATTATCTGAAACAGTACGTATCCGTGATCACCGGACGCATCTGATCCTTTCAATGCTGTCAGTACAAAAACAAAACCAGATACAATAATACATTATAAAAAAAACATGAGCAACGATTTTTGTGTAACGCCCCGAGAATGACAAAAGCTCAGCTTAACGGAGACAGAGAAAACAGTGTCTCAGCCGCACAGAATATAACAAATACTATAAACCATGGGTTTATCAGTCCCATCACCGCTTCCCTTTCGATCTTATCCCTTGTGAAGAACTCCTCTGCACTTTCCACACCGCCGCTTATCACAGCTATGACAAGCACGGCTATGCAGGCGACCAACATCATTCCCGTGAAGAGGTAATACAGAAAGTCCGGCAATCCGGAAAGTCCGTAGGTCATAAACATGGATATGAATCCGTTATTAAAAACATGGAGCAGAAATGATGCCCATATCGAATATTCGGATGCCGTATATCCGAGAATAATACCCACAACAAAGGTGAAATAGATCTGCTGGATATCTCCGTGCATCAGTGAGAACAGCACAGACGATATCAGGACCGAAAACACCCTGCCGCAGGGTCTTAAGCCTCTAAGCACAAAGCCCCTGAAGATAAGCTCCTCCGCTGCAGGCCCTATGAGTACAGCATAAAGAAGCAGCGTTATGCTGAGGGAATAATCGGCATTCGATGCAGGACTGTTCATGGCGGTGAGACCTACAATATTCAGCACTGACTCAATAATACCCAGTACATAGCTGTTGGCAAACTGCATTACAAATATCAGAGCGGCCAGTACAGCAAAGGAGAACAGATTCATTTTTCTGTTCTTTTTAAAGACCGCCTCTAAAGAAACGGAGCCGTCCTCGTCAAAAGACAGCACTCCCTTATTCTTCATTATCTCCGCAAACAGGAACACCAGACAGGTTCCCGCTGTAACGGTTACTATCCCGGCCGCTCCGTCCAGAAAGTCCGTCAGGAAGGACAGGGAAGGAAATAAAAACAAGAAAAACGAAAAGCAGGCAACAAGCGCTATCTGCATGATCATAATAAAAAGCAGATACAGATCCGTACCCATACATACGGCAGATACTTTTCTTTTCATTTTGTTATGCCCTGCAGGCCTCCATTATCGCATCATACAGATCGTCAAACTCCTCAAAGGCCTTAAGATCGGATCTGTCCTTTTTGATTGCCTCTGTTGATCTGAACAGGAATCCCGCCCTGGAAGCGTCGATCATTCCGAGATCATTAAAGCTGTCTCCGCTGGCAATGGTATCAAAGCCTATAGACTGAAGAGCCTTTACAGTGGAATACTTTGACTTCTCGACACGCATCCTGTATCCGGTTATCTCTCCGTCTTCGGCCACCTCGAGGGTATTGCAGAAGATCGTAGGATATCCGAGCTTCTTCATCAGCGGCATGGCAAACTGCTCAAAGGTGTCGCTCAGAATGATGACCTGAACATTTTCACGGAGCTTATCCATAAACTCCTTTGCACCCGGCAGAGGGTCTATACCTGCGATCACCTCCTGGATCTCCTTGAGACCGAGGCCATGCTCCTTAAGAATGCCGAGTCGGTATTTCATGAGCTTGTCATAATCCGGCTCGTCCCTTGTGGTCCTTCTGAGTTCAGGAATCCCTGTCGCCTCTGCAAAAGCGATCCAAATCTCAGGTACGAGTACACCTTCCATATCCAGACATACAATATTCATATTTTTTACATAGGGCAATCGGGATCCCTGACTCTTTCCTATCCTCAGGACAGTATCCGGTCATACGGATGGTTTTCCGTCAAACGGACTTCTTCCTGTCGTTTGGGTGGTTTTCCGTCAAACTGGCAGCTTTCTGTCGTTTGGATGGTTTCCCCCGCCCTGTCTCCTTTCCGATCATTTATAATAATGTTGTTCCTGTATTAATCGACCTGACGGTATCAGAAGCTTCTCGCCCACTCAGGTCTCAGGCCGATATTTCCCTTAAGGGCCTGATCTATCTGGTTGAGCAGCAGTCCCTTGTCCTCGTTGAGAGTTCCCCTCAGATTCAGATAATTGGAAGCATGGTTCATCCTGAATACACATCCCGGGCAGTCTAACTTCTCTATCATATCCCTTGTCTCCCTGAGAACACTGATGGAATCAAGCACCTCAAACTCTCCCTTTTCCACCATTTCCTCAAGAGGCGTGCCCTCGTGGATCTCAAGCGTAAGCACACCGACATATTCAGGATTCATGGCGGAAAGGGCTCTTGCAGTACCTTCTGCATGCTCCCTTGACAGCTTCGTACCACCGAGACCGGCTATGGCTGTGACAGAGAGCTGCATACCGGCAGCCTTGGCCTTAAGTCCGCCCTCAACGATCTGATCCGCCGTGAAGCCCTTGGTCATGAGCTTCAGAACCTCATCGCTGCCCGATTCCAGTCCCAGATAGACCATGGACAGACCATGCTCGCAAAGGACTTTAAGCTCCTCAGGCTTCTTAATGAGCAGACTTCCCGGCGATGCATAGGAGGTCACTCTCTCACAGGACGGATAGAGTCTTGCGATCTCATCAAGTATAGTGATCAGATCA
>JAQXPY010000103.1 GCA_029100885.1 Clostridiales bacterium
TCGTATTCGCAAACTTCGTTTGCTCATATCTTCGCCGTCTGCTCCTCAGAACTCCGCCTGACTATTCAGGCACCCGGCTTCGTATTCGCAAACTTCGTTTGCTCATATCTTCGCCGTCTGCTCCTTCGAACTCCGCCTGACTATTCAGGCACTCGGCTCGTATTCGCAAACTTCGTTTGCTCATATCTTCGCCGTCTGCTCTTTCTTCTGTCTTTACTATTCAGGCACCCGGCTCGTATTCGCAAACTTCGTTTGCTCATATCTTCGCCGTCTGCTCCTCAGACACAGAGAAGGGTCTTATACAGAAAAATATGTAAACACATTTTCTGTATAAGACCCTTCTCTGGTGCCTGAATAGTTAAGTCTCTTCGTATATGCAGATCCTGTTTCTGCCGCTTTCTTTCGCTTCGTACAGTGCTTTATCTGCCTGTTCAAACAGCTTGTCGTGGAATCCCTGATCCGAAAATGCTGCTCCGATACTTAGTGTTATCGCCGGAATGTCATATTCCGACTGAGACAGAACCTTTCCGATTTCTGCTGCCTTTTCCCTGATAGCCGATGCATCTTCCTTTCTGATATCTGTAAGAACGACTGCAAATTCATCTCCGCCTATCCTCGCTATCTTATCGGTGGATCTGAAGGTCTTTTCAAGCGTATTTCCGACCCTGATCAAGACCTTGTCTCCCACAGAATGTCCATATGTATCATTTACAGTCTTAAACTTATCTACATCTACTATGAGCAGAGCAAGCGGCGACTGGCTTTCCTTAAATATCCGTTTCAGATTCTCAAACGTTCCCCTGTTCATCAACCCTGTAAGAGAATCTCTTTCGGCCTTTTTCTTCAATACCTCCTGATTTGCGGCATTCAGTTCATATATATCGTTATATGTAATTGCCAGATACTTAAACTCATATGCTCCCATGATCTCCAGCATCCCGTTTTCCTCGATTCGTCTGACATGAATCGTAAGCGGTCTGACTATAAGTGTATAGATGGCAATAAATGTAATAATGTTTATGAGAAACAATACCACTATCAGTATTGATTGAAGGGTAATAGCATCACCGAGACCTGAATATACAAGCTCCTGTTCCTCGGACAGGTGAGTCATCGTTCCATCTATAAAATGATCCAGATGGCTGTAGATAAGAGCCTTGGCATTCTGGTATCCGGAGTCAAACACCATGCTCCTTCCTTTTTCTATCATTTCCTCCGGTGAGAGACGCATATCCTCAGCCTTAAGCTGTATACTTCTTACCTCCTCAGGCAGCACATCATCCGAATATCCGTTTGCCAGCGAGATCAGCTTCATGGAGTATACTTCTGTCTTCATCAGATCGTTAGAGCTCTCCAAAGCCGCCTTCAGAGACTGCTTCAGGCGATCCGAGGTATTTGCAGCCTCCAGATTCTCCAGAGCATGATTCCTCCTTTTTGTGATGTTTACCTCATTGAAATAATTGTTCATGTTATCAATATTCATATTGATAGCATAAAGTCTGACCTGCTCTGTAAGATAATCAGATGCCTCCCTCAGCTCAGAAGCATTTTTCTCGCACTCCACATACTCCTCTGTGTGTTCCGAAAGTGTCTCATATTTGCCCGGCAGAAGCGCTGTGTTATATAGAAGCGCGGCAAATACCAGACATGCTGCTGCGATCATTACTGCATTGAAGGTCTTTATTCGGATTCCTTTGATCTCCTTAATATTGCTGATCTTTTTTTCAAAATGCCTCAGCATACTATCCTCTTTTCTTAGACATTGAATCTGAATAATATTGTATCTCCGTCCTGAACTATATAATCCTTTCCTTCAGATCTTACCAGTCCCTTCTCTCTGGCCGCTGTCAGTGATCCGCAGTCAAGAAGATCCTGATAATTGATGACTTCGGCTCTGATAAAGCCTCTTTCAAAATCGGAATGTATCTTTCCCGCCGCCTGCGGAGCCTTCGTTCCCTTTTTGATCGTCCAGGCTCTTGTCTCCTTTTCTCCCGCAGTAAGGAAGGACATAAGTCCCAGCAGATCATAGCTTGCCTTGATAAGCTTATCCAGTCCGGACTCTGTGATACCAAGAGTCTCCAGGTATTCTGCCTTTTCCTCGTCATCCAGCTCAGAGATCTCCTCTTCGATCTTAGCAGATATTACGAACACTCCGTTGCCCGTTGAAGCCGCGTACTCTCGAACTCTGCCAACATACTCATTTGAAGCTCCGTCATCTGCAAGATCCTCTTCTCCGACATTTGCCGCAAATATCACCGGCTTTCCGGTAAGGAGATAGAGGGATTCGATAAAGCCTCTCTCATCCTCATCATCGGTCTGAACCGAAGAAGCCATCTTTCCGTCCTCCAGTGCAGCCTTGACAGTCTTGAGTACCTCCAGCTCCTTCTTTGCAGTCTTATCGTTATTTGCAAGCTTGGCTGTTCTTGATATCCTCTTATCAACAGTCTCGATATCCGCAAAGATCAGCTCCAGGTTGATCGTCTCGATATCTCTTATCGGATCCACAGACCCCTCAACATGGATAACATTCGTATCCTCAAAGCATCTTACGACATGAACAATGGCATCACACTCGCGGATATTGGCAAGGAACTGATTTCCAAGTCCCTCTCCCTTGGACGCCCCCTTTACAAGACCTGCGATATCTACAAATTCTATCACCGCCGGAACTGTGCTCTTGGAATTGTAAAGAGCTGTCAGCTTGTCCAGTCTCTCATCCGGAACAGCTACGACACCCACATTCGGGTCTATGGTGCAGAACGGGTAATTTGCCGACTCCGCTCCTGCCTTTGTTATAGAGTTAAACAATGTGGACTTTCCAACATTAGGAAGTCCTACGATACCTAATTTCATATATCTCTATTCTCCTTTGATTTCTTCTGTTTTTTCCGTTTGTTTAAAGCTTAACTATGCCGGATCAGATTATCATTCCTGCAGGCAACATGTTCATAAGGTCGCCGCTTATGCAGCCCTCTTTCATTTGTCCTGAAATAAGCATAATAAAACATTATAAGTATAATGCAACAGTCTGCTGCTAACAAGGCGAAAATAAAGATTCAATGTCAAAAACCGACATTCCCACTCATAACAAAGCAGGAATGTCGGTTCTTTATTTCTTATTTTGAACCGGCTCTGCAAAGGCTGCGCGGCGCCGTGGAGTAAAGCCGGTTTATGCCGCTGTTTATACCGCTGCGTCTGACTCGTTGAGCTTCAGGGATCTCAGAGGATTACTTTATCTCGCTGTGAAGCTCCTGCAGGGACTTGACCTCAGAGTTAGGATTCTCCTTGAGATACTCAAGTCCGGCCGCCGTTGCCTTGGCTGCGGCAATGGTGGTGATGTAAGGAGTCTTGGACTTGATTGCTGCCTTTCTCAGGTAGCTGTCATCATTCACACTCTCCTTTGTGCTCGGAGAGTTGATGATCAGGTCAAAATCTCCGTTAGTGATGGCATCCAGAACATTCGGACGGCCCTCATACAGCTTTCTGATCTTTTCGGCAGGAATACCTGCGGTATTCAGGAGATCGCAGGTCGTGCCTGTAGCCACGATCTCAAATCCGATATCATACAGTCTCTTTGCGACCTCGACGATATACGGCTTATCCTTCTTGTTCACGGAAATAAGCACCTTTCCGGTTCTCGGCAGTCTGGACTGGATAGCTTCCTGCGCCTTGAAGAATGCCTCGCCGTAGGACGGTGAAAGACCAAGCACCTCTCCTGTAGATCTCATTTCAGGTCCGAGTACCGGGTCGACCTCCGGGAACATATTGAACGGGAATACCGCTTCCTTTACTCCGTAGTAAGGGATCTCTCTGTCCTTAAGCTCAGGTACAGGGGATTTTCTTCCTGTGATCTCACTTGTGATTATATCTGTAGCGATCGGTACCATGCGTACATCGCAGACCTTTGAAACAAGCGGAACTGTTCTGGATGCTCTCGGATTTGCCTCCAGCACAAATACCTTTCCGTTTTCGATAGCATACTGCATGTTCATAAGACCGCGTACATGCATCTCCTCTGCTATCTTTCTGGTATACTCCTTGATAGTGCGGACATTATCTCCTGAAATATGAACCGAAGGAATAATGCAGGCTGAATCTCCCGAATGTATACCCGCCAGCTCAACATGCTCCATAACAGCCGGAACAAAGGCATGCTCGCCGTCGCTGATGGCATCAGCCTCGCATTCCAGAGCATTGTTCAGGAAACGGTCAATCAGGATAGGTCTGTCAGGTGTAACTCCTACAGCAGCCTTCATATATGAAGCCATGCTCTCATCATCATATACGACCTCCATGCCTCTTCCGCCGAGTACATATGATGGACGAACCATTACAGGATATCCGATCCTGTTTGCGATCTCAACTGCTTCATCAACAGTAGTTGCCATGCCGGACTCAGGCATAGGAATGCCCAGCTTATCCATCATTGCACGGAACTGATCCCTGTCCTCTGCCAGATCGATAACCGCAGGGGATGTGCCGAGGATCTTAACACCGTTCTTCTCCAGCTCTGCCGCAAGATTAAGAGGTGTCTGACCGCCGAACTGAGCAATGACTCCGAGAGGCTTCTCCTTCTTATAAATACTGAGCACATCCTCCAGTGTCAGAGGCTCAAAGTACAGCTTGTCTGAGGTGTCGTAGTCTGTCGATACTGTCTCAGGGTTGCAGTTGACTATGATAGTCTCAAAGCCAAGCTTCTTGAGCGCAAGTGCAGCATGTACGCAGCAGTAGTCAAACTCAATGCCCTGTCCTATCCTGTTAGGTCCTCCGCCGAGGATCATGATCTTGTTATTATCCGATACCGGGTTGCTGTCGGTTCCGTTATATGTCGAGAAGTAGTAAGCACTGTTCTCTGTTCCGGAAACATGTACTCCCTCCCAGCATTCTTCAACGCCGAGACTGATGCGGCGTTCTCTGACCTCATCCTCAGAGATCTTAAGTATCTGGCTGAGATATTTGTCAGAGAATCCGTCCTTCTTTGCCTTAACAAGAAGCTCATCCGCAGGAAGAGAACCGCAGCTCTTTGCCAGCTCTTCCTCTTCCTCCACCAGCTCCTTCATCTGCTCGATGAAGTAACGCTTTACTCTTGTTATCTCATGGATCTCATCAACGGTTGCACCCTTTCTGAGGGCCTCATACATAATGAAATGACGCTCTGAGGAAGGTGTGAGAAGCCTCGAAAGAAGCTCTTCCTTTGAAAGAGTATCAAAGTTCTTTGCGTGTCCGAGACCGTATCTGCCCGTCTCAAGAGATCTAATGGCCTTCTGGAAAGCCTCCTTGTAGTTTTTACCGATACTCATTACCTCGCCTACGGCGCGCATCTGAGTTCCAAGCTTGTCCTCAACACCCTTGAACTTCTCAAATGCCCATCTTGCAAACTTGATAACGACATAGTCTCCGTCCGGAACATACTTGTCTAAGGTTCCGTACTTTCCGCAAGGAATATCCTTGAGTGTAAGTCCGGCTGCCAGCATTGCCGAAACAAGAGCGATCGGGAAGCCTGTCGCCTTGGAGGCAAGGGCTGAAGAACGGGATGTACGAGGGTTGATCTCAATAACGATTATCCTGTCGGAAACAGGGTCGTGTGCAAACTGCACATTAGTTCCGCCTACTACCTGAACAGACTCAACGATCTTATAGGCCTGCTCCTGGAGTCTTCTCTGAACATCCTTTGAAATGGTAAGCATAGGAGCCGCACAGAAGGAATCTCCCGTATGAACTCCCATAGGATCGATATTCTCGATGAAGCATACAGTGATCATGTTTCCTTCACTGTCTCTTACTACCTCGAGCTCCAGCTCCTCCCAGCCTGTTACGCACTCCTCAACAAGCACCTGCCCTACAAGGCTGGCCTGAAGACCTCTCGCACATACTGTTTTAAGCTCTTCCTTATTGTAAACAAGACCGCCGCCTGCGCCGCCCATGGTATATGCAGGTCTTAATACTACAGGATATCCGAGTCTGTCTGCTATTGCCAGTGCCTCATCAACGGAATAGGATACCTCGCTTCTTGCCATTTCGATACCGAGCGAGTCCATCGTCTTCTTGAACTCTATCCTGTCCTCTCCGCGTTCAATGGCATCCACCTGAACACCGATAACCTTTACATTGTATTTGTCAAGGATTCCCGCCTTGTAAAGCTCTGAACAAAGATTCAGACCCGACTGTCCGCCAAGATTCGGTAAAAGAGCATCCGGGCGCTCCTTTGCGATGATCTGCTCAAGCCTTTCAACATTGAGCGGTTCGATGTATGTCACATCTGCGGTTTCCGGGTCTGTCATAATGGTCGCAGGATTGGAATTGACCAATACGATCTCATATCCTAATTTTTTAAGTGCTTTACAGGCCTGAGTTCCGGAATAGTCGAACTCACAGGCCTGACCGATAATGATCGGTCCTGATCCGATTATCAGTACCTTATTTATATCTGTCCTCTTTGACATATTATATCCCTCCCATGGGTCAGCATTTTCGTTTATTATAATGATAAACGCTGAACTGTGCAAGGGTCACATAATGTATTTTTCCCTGTCATGGTTGATGACCGATACAGCTATTCCCTTTGCACCGATACCAATATGACTTGCGATGCTGCAGGACAGAGGTCTGTAGTAGACTCTCGCCCACGGAAATGCTTCCGATACCTTTTTTCTCCATGCCTCGCACTCCTTTGGATCGCTCATTGTGCCTGCCGTCGCTACACTGAGCCTTTCTTTCGGTATGTCCCGGAACCTGTTCTCAATATCCTTCTTAAGAGCCGATATCATCTTTTCCTCTGCGGACTGCATCCCTCTTGTCTTCGCATAAGAATCCAGCTTGTCACCCTGAATCTGAAGCACTGGCTTCAGATTCAGAAGTCCCGCCAGTCTGGATGCGCTCTCGGTCACTCTTCCGCTCTTCACCAGATATTTAAGAGAATTGACGGTAATATATATGGAGGCATCAAACGCTTCCTCCTCCAGCCTTTTCTTTATCTCTAAGGCACTGCTTCCCGCTGCAGCCATTTCCGCTGCGTCAAGGACAGACTCGGTAAGTGTCGCCGAGATACGGTGATTGTCTATAACGACTACCTTTCCGTCATAATCCCGTGCCGCCGCCGCTGCCGCTGCACAGCTTCCCGACAGTCCGCTGCTCATAGGAATATAGACAAGCTCCTCATAGCCTTCCCTGTCAAGGATCATATCCCACATATCCATCAGGTCGCCTATCGAAGGCATGGATGTATGGATCTCTCGATCCTCTGAAAAAGCCTGCCACAAACCATCATAATCTATATCCTGTCCTTCACTGTAGCACTTATCGTCGATCAGCACCGGCATAGGAAGTACAAATATCCCGAAACGCCTGCCCTCTTCTGCCGTGAATGCACTGTTTGTATCTGTCATGACTGCAGTATTCACTTATACACCTCTGAATGTCAAAAAAAAGCAAAAAATAGCTGAAATGAAATTATACACATCTTTTATGAAATAAATATTAACTTAAGCGCCGCACCGCCCTATTTTGACAACCGCAATATACAGTGATAATATTAAGAATAAACGAAACTATTCAGCGCCTGACGGATTGAAGAAGGAAAAACATGCTTGCATGTTTTTCCGGATTTAATCCGGAAGGGTCTGAGGAGCAGACGGCAAAAAAATGAGCAAGCAGCGAGCCGCAGGTGAGCGGATTGCGAATTGTATTTGCCGTGCTGAATAGTTTCTCTTTATAGAGCAGTACCTGACGGATTGAAGAAGGAAAAAACATGCTTGCGTGTTTTTCCGGATTTAATCCGGAAGGGTCTGAGGAGCAGACGGCAAAAAAATGAGC
>JAQXPY010000104.1 GCA_029100885.1 Clostridiales bacterium
GCTGCTTCCTTTGAAGCACTTGAGTCCCTCGGACAAAAGGTCAGGGAGGCGGAAATAGGACAGGAGGATGTGGAGAGCGCCGTCATGAGCGCATACAGCAGCTGGGCATATCCGCTTTCTGCTCGAAGTCTGGCTGAAACAGAGATAGGATATCTGCTGTCAGGAAAAACAAGCTCCTATTCCGAGGAGTGTCTCAATAACATGAAGGAGGCAAAGAAGGTCACTGCGGAGGATGTGGAGAAGGCTGCGGGAGATATCGAAGATATCATAGAAAACAGTGTAAGGATCACTGCAGGAAGCTCAGCCTCTATCAGGGAAAACCGTGAGCTTTACGACAAGGTGATTACAGATCTTACGAGATAAAGCAGAAAAATCGGATCAATAAAAGGCTGTCAGTCGTCCGTGAACAGGATGACCGGCAGCCTTTTGAGCTTATTACAGGATGCCGTGTATACGGAGAAGATCCTTTATCACCTCGCCGGCAATGATCAGACCTGCGGCGGACGGGACAAAGGAAACGCTTCCCGGCGTCTGTCTCCTTCCGGCAGCAGGCTTTTCTGCTTCTACATCCGGGCAGCAGCAAGGGGCAAGGGGCTTTTCCTGAGAATATACGACCTTGAGTTCCCGGACTCCCCTTTTCTTAAGCTCAGCGCGCATGACCCTTGCCAGAGGACATACCGATGTACTGTATATATCGGCAACAGTCAGGGCTGTGGGATCCAGTTTATTTCCTGTTCCCATGGAACTGATGACCGGGACTCCGGCTGCTTTGGCGGACATTATTATCGCAAGCTTTCCGGAAACAGTGTCGATGGCATCTACAACATAGTCATACCGGGAGAAGTCGATAGATTCGGCATTCTCCGTAAGAAAAAAGGTGTTGTGGATATTGATCATTGCCTGAGGGTTTATGTCACGGATACGCTCGGCTGCCGCCTCTGTCTTAGGGCGGCCTATCGTGCTGTGGGTGGCTATGATCTGGCGGTTGATATTGGTCAGAGAGACTGTATCGTTGTCGATCAGATCAAAGGAACCTATTCCCGCGCGGGCCAGAGCTTCAACGACAAAACCGCCGACACCTCCGATACCGAATACGGCAACTCTGGAGGCGTTAAGTATTTCTGTAGATGAAGAACCGAGCAGCAGCTCGGTTCTGGAAAACTGTGATAGCATAATACTCCTTGGCTTTTAATGCCTCAGTCAGAATTCATGACACTCAAGCGTCGTCTTACTCAAGCGTCATTCCGCTCAAGTGTCATTCCGCTCAAGTGTCATCCGGCTTAAGCATCATCTCATTTAAGCATCATTTACTCAAGCTTCATCTCGTCCCTTGTCAGAACCTCGTTCATGCTGCCGGTGCGGTAGCCCTTAAGGTCGAGGGAGACATAAGAAAATCCAAAGCTGCGAAGCCTTGAATAGATCAGACTGCGAAGCTCATCATTGCAGAAACGTTGAAAATCCCCGGGAGAGGTCTCTATGCGGGCGCTGTCGCCGTGGATACGGACACGAACCTGACAAAAATCCATATCGTGCAGCAGGGTCTCCGCCTTATCCACCATGTCCAGCTTTTCCGAAGTAATCTTCTCACCGTAGACAAATCTGGAAGCAAGACATGCTGCGGAAGGCTTGTTCCAGGTCGGAAGTCCGAGCATATGAGAAAGCTTGCGGATATCTGCCTTGCTGAGACCTGCTTTGTGAAGAGGACTGAGGACGCCGAGTTCTCTGATAGCTATCATGCCCGGACGGTAATCTCCGTCGTCGTCGGTATTTGAGCCCTCTGCAACAGCAGAGGCTCCTTTTTTTGAAGCAGCATCGATCAGCGTTTCGAATATCCTGTGCTTGCAGAGATAGCATCTGTCGGGTCTGTTGTCACTGAAGCCCGGGATACTCATCTCATCAATACGGCACACTATCTGTTCTATACCGTTGGCGCGGCAGAACTCGTCGGCTTCCTCCATTTCCCGGTGAGGAAAAGAGCCGGATCTGGCGGTGACCGCAAAGGCCTTGTCTCCCAGTACATCATGGGATACCTTAAGCAGCAGTGTTGAATCCACACCGCCCGAGAAAGCGACGGCGATCGATCCGAAGGATCGGATATAGTCTCTCAGAGCATCATATTTCAGGCTGAGAGCAGGATCAATTTCGTACATAATATTTATTCCCTGTTATATTTGATAATTATCTATGCCGCATTCCCGGTGCTGATCCAGCAGATCCTGCAGCGTAACTCCGTCGACATAGTCATTTATGACCTTGTTGAGTCCCTTCCAGAAAGGCAGAGTGATGCAGCTGGACATCTTTTCGCAGCTTATCGGACTGGCATCCAGACATGCGATCGGGGCAATGCTGCCCTCTGTCAGCCTGAGTATCATACCGACAGAGCATTGATCCGGAGGGACTCCAAGCATATAACCTCCCTGATATCCCCGGTTTGTCTTGAGAAGACCGGAGCCGTTGAGGGACGGTATGATCTGTTCAAGATATTTCTTTGAAATGCCCTGGCGTGCAGCAATATCCTTAAGTGCTATATAACCGTCATCCTTGTGCTCGGCGAGATCTAAAAACATACGGAGGGCATAGCGCCCCTTTGTAGAAATCTTCATAAATATAACCCTTTCGTATTTGCAGGCGGGAGTCTGCAAAGCATTTAATAATAATACCATTAAAACAGTAGGTTTTGAAGAGCTTTCGGAGAATAATTATTTCGTTCAGTTTTTATTCGGGTTACTATAGACAGCATTTTTGGCACAGAAATTGTGATATTATAAAAAAGACATAACTGCTCAGACATAAAGATGATGTATATCTTTTCTGCCGGGCAGACAGTAAATAAGGAAAAGTAAGATACAGGAATGCATATAACTACACAATGAGGAGGAGGCAAAACAGATGACGTTTGATTATTCTTATATTGATACGGCATTTATCAACGGCAGAGTTATTACCGTGAATGAAAATGATGATATCGTTGAGGCGGTCGGTATCAAGGGAAACAAGATCGTCTATGTCGGAACGACAGAGGAGCTTAAGACACTGATCGACGACAAGACGAAGGTCTATGATCTCGGCGGCAGGACACTGATGCCGGGCATGATCGATACCCATATCCATCCGTTTCTTCTGGGTCTGCTCAATCCGACCCCTGATTCTCCGATGATCAGCCTGTTTGGTCCGAGAATCGGTTCTCTTGCGGATATTAAGGCAGAGATCGACAAGGCTCTGGCGATCAAGAAGCCGGGCGAATGGATCTCAATGTGGGGTTATGAGGCTCCTAATCTTATCGAAAAGAGAGATCCTACCATCGAGGAGCTGGATGCCTGGGCTCCGGAGAATCCCGTTCAGTGCATGGAGGGAAGCGGACATAAGAGCATGTTCAACTCCAGGGCTCTTGAGC
>JAQXPY010000105.1 GCA_029100885.1 Clostridiales bacterium
AATCAGTATAGGAAATGTATACTACTGTCCGGGCTGCCAGAAAATTGCTGTTGAAACTATAACTGAACAGTCCTTCGCCCCGACAGAAGCTGATTTTACCGCCTCCGATGCAGGTGATGCAGAAATAAAGAGAGGCTTTGCTGCAGATAAGCAAGTTGTCGTTTCCGAAGGAATTCCGTCAAACTCTGCAGACACAGCAGCGGATCAGTCTGCCGATACAGCCGCTGATGCCGCGGCAGATGCCGCTGAAGACACATCAGCAACGACTGCTGCTTCGAATAACGCTGCGGATATTGGTGTAAATGCTGCTGCGGATAGTGCTGCAACTACATCTGCAAATTCTATCACAGATGCTGCCGAGGACATAGTCCCTGATTCTGCTGCGGATTCAGATTCTGAAATCAATGCTGCCGCGGAAGCAACGGCTGCATCTGAAGCAAATATCGCTATAGACAAGAAAACAGTTACCGTCACAAAACCTTATTGTCCAGGTCATGTTGATCTGTATGTAAATATTTATATCAAAGGGATAGATGATAATGATTCATTATTCAAGGCTGACCCTACGGGAAATTCACAACAGGGCTTTAATACCCTATGGAAAGGATGGACGGCAGATAAAGTCGCAGAGGCAAAGTCCTTATGCAGCCGGAACTGGCTTGAATCATACGGTCTTACGATCTCATCCATAAAGGCTGCCGACGAACTGACGGGCGAACTTACAAAGGAAGATATAGACAGATACATTTATTCGATAAAGGACACAGTCTCGGATGTCAGAGAGAGTATCGTTAGATTTGCCCTCGATTCAGTTGGTCGTGTGCCGTACTATTGGGGCGGAAAGCCAAATTGCGGCGGATACGAAGGTAATAATTTCGGTTCACTCGTATCTGCCGATAACAAAGGACGCATTCTGAAAGGTCTTGACTGCTCAGGCTGGATAAACTGGGTATACTGGTCAGCCACTGGCAATAGCCTCAATGGACAGGGAACCGGGACGCTGATAAGCTGCGGTACAAAGATCGAAACCTCCGAGCTTCGCCCCGGAGATATAGTCATCAGAACAGGTGAAGGCTCTCATGCTGCAATGTTTTTATGCTGGTCCGAGAACGGAAATATTATAGTTGTCCATGAATCAGGCGGTATCGTCAACAATGTCGAAGTATCCGAAATGAGCTCAAACTGGCCGTATTACATATCGCTTATCGATTGAGTGAGCCGGACATTGACCAGCCTGTTTTAAATTTTAAAACATACAAAAGATGGTTCTTAATTATAGCTAATATATGCTATAATGTCTTTTACATGTGTATAGATAAAACCATTCTGTGTTTTGAATGCCGGAATTAATCTATATTTACAGCCCTGAGCATTATTGCAACCAGGTATAAACTTACTATTAAAAGCAGACCAGCTTACACCCGGAGTTCCGGGAGAAAGGAATGCCCGTCATCATACATTCGACGGACAACTATTACTTATGACAATACAGGAATTAAAGGAAGTTTGCAGACAGGCACGCATAGATATTATCAATATGACTGCCAATGCTTCAAGCGGACATCCGGGCGGTTCTCTTTCGTCCGTTGAGCTGATGTCAGCTGTTTTCTTTACACAAATGAGATTATTTCCTGATGACCCTGCCTGTCAGGATCGTGACCGTTTTGTTTTGAGCAAAGGCCATGCGGCTCCTTGCTATTATTCACTCCTTTGTCAGAAGGGTTTTTTCAGCCGCGATGAGTTCAAGAGATTCCGACAGATAGACGGAATGCTTCAGGGTCATCCATCGGTAAAAACCATTCCGGGAGTTGATGCTTCCACCGGTTCTTTGGGTCAGGGCTGCTCGATCGCGGTGGGTATGGCTATTGCCGCAAAACAGCTTAAAAAGGATACCAAAGTATTTACACTGCTTGGAGACGGAGAATGTCAGGAGGGACAGGTTTGGGAAGCAATGATGTCCGCTGCCCATTATCATCTTGACAATCTCACAGTCATGGTAGATTGGAACGGACTCCAGATAGACGGAACAAACGATGAGGTATTGTCTTTAGGTGATCTTCGTGCCAAATTCGAAGCCTTCGGTCTTGATGTAACAGAGCTTTCCGACGGAAACGATCTTGAGCAGGTCATGGCAGCCCTCGAAAAGCCTGCTGCATCCGGAAAGCCAAAATGCATCCTTGCCCATACTGTAAAAGGCAAGGGCGTATCTTTCATGGAAAATCAGGTAGGATGGCACGGAAAAGGTCCTAATGAAGAGCAAAGAGCAGCAGCTCTTGCAGAACTGGAGGTGTGATCGATGGCAGAGAAGATAGCTACACGTGAGGCTTACGGCAAGGCTCTTGCTGAGCTCGGAAGAATCAATGACAGGATAGTAGCATTTGATGCTGACCTTTCCGGTTCTACTATGTCGAAATATTTCAGACAGGAGTTTCCTGACCGTTTTTATGAGGCAGGTATTGCGGAGGCCAACATGATATGTATGGCTGCCGGTGCCTCAACAATGGGACTTATACCTTTCTGCTCGTCCTTTGCAATGTTTGCAACCGGCAGAGCATACGAGCAGATCCGAAACAGTGTCGGTTATGCCCATTTTAATGTGAAAATTTGCGGTTCCCATGCCGGACTATCGGTAGGAGAGGACGGTGCTACCCACCAGTGTCTTGAGGATGTGGCTCTGATGAGACTCATTCCGGGTATGACTGTAATTGCTCCTGCGGATGCCATTGAGGCCAGAAAAGCTGTTTTTGCCATTGCAGAGCATCAGGGACCTGTTTATCTCAGAACAGCCAGACTTGCTACTCCGGTCCTTGACAGGGAGTATCCATTTGAGATCGGAAAGGCAAATGTACTTACTGAAGGCAGCGATGCCGTAGTATTTACCTACGGTCTGATGGTGGCCGAGATGCTTGAAGCCTACAGGCTTCTCAAGGCTCAGGGCATCGATGTATGTGTAGTCAATATGCACACTATCAAACCTATAGACAGAGAGTGTGTTCTGGAACAGGCACAAAGATGCAAAAAGGTCTTCACGCTGGAAGAGCACAGTACGATCGGAGGAATAGGAGATGCTGTTGCAGATGTACTTTTAGGCAATGTCAGCTGCAGCTTCCATAAGATCGGTGTGGAGGATCGCTTCGGAAGATCCGGAAAGGCTCTCGATGTTCTCAGAGCCTATGGTCTGTCAGCAGATCAGATAGCAGAGAAGATCAGCTCTCTGATATAAAAGTCAGCTTCTCGTAAGGTCAGGTTTTCCGCATTCAAGATCTAAGTATGAATCAATAGAGGTTGCATTTTTCCCGTAAGGGACAGCAGCCTCTTTTTGTTATTCATCTGCTCGGACGGAATCCATATGAGACATATGCGCCGTATATATTCATAGACTGAAACAACCTCTTCACCATTTTTGAAAAATACATTTTTTTTAGTATTACTGTATTAAGCTATGATGATAGAGCTCAAAAATAAGAATAATCTGAAAAAGAGTTTTATAAAATATGTAATTCCCGCTGTCATCGCACAATGGGTATATACTTTGTATGCAATTGTTGACGGGATATTTGTTGCCCGTTGGGTAAGCGAAAATGCTTTCGCAGCAGTAGGTCTGTCATACCCCTTTGTGTGTCTGCTGTTTTCTTTTTCCCTTATGCTCGCAGTAGGTACCTCTGCTGTGGCTTCTATTTATATGGGCAAAAAGCAGACCGAGACCGCATCTGAGCGCTTCACCCAGAATACTGTATTTTCCTGTGCAGTCGGAATAGTTATCTCAGTACTCTCACTTTCATTCCCGGAACAGATAGCCTTTTTTCTTGGCGGAAACGATCCTGAGATACATTATCATATGTGCAGATATATCAGCAACATCGCTCCTTTCTCCGTTGCCTTTCTGCTGTCCTACAGCTTTGAGATCCTGATGAAGGCTGACGGTTTTCCGGAACGTTCAACGATTATCGTTTCAATGGGCGTTGTTCTGAATATCATCCTTGATTATCTGTTCGTGGTTGTTCTGGGTTCAGAAACAGCCGGAGCTGCTTTTGCGACAGGACTTACTCAGCTTGTCCTGTCAGCATTATATATTATTCATTTCCTTAGAAAAAAAGGAAACTTTCATTTCTGCAGGTTTCGGTTTGTTCTTTCCGAACAGATCAGGATCATACGAAACGGAATATCTTCGGGGATAGTTGAGTTCACTCCCGGAATCATGACCTTTATCTTTAACCGTTTCATACTTATGTATCTCAGCGGTGATAAGGTCGTGACCTACAGTATTGCCGATTATGCTTCCTGCCTGATTATTTTATCCTGCAACGGATTTTCTCAGGGAGCTCAGCCTTTGATAAGCTATTGTCACGGTTCGGGTGACGAAGGAGCAAAGAAGTACCTCTACAGAATGCTGATGATAAGCTCGGTCACACTGTGTCTGATCAGCCTTGGTGTTATAATGCTGTTCGGAAACGGTTTTGTTTACCTTTTTATAAAGGATACCTCCAGTGAACTCTTTATCTACAGTGCAAAATACTTTCGTGTATTTCAGCTGAATCTGCTGCTTGCAGGCTTTAATATTGCCGTTTCCGGATATTATACAGCCGTAGAAAGAGCGTTTGAAGCGATGACCATATCTCTGCTGAGAAGCTTTCTTCTGATTGCAGTCGGACTATTCCTGCTGACTGCGCTTTTCGGAGGAGATGCAATGTGGTGGTCTGTTCTGTTTGCAGAGTTGATCACTGCATTGTTTACCGTATTTACAGTTCTCAGGAAGCGACTATAAGCATACAATTACTTTAATTAATATCGAAGTCTGACTGAAATATACAGAGGTGATCAAATGATCTCAGTCAGGTTCTTCTCTCAGCCTGACAGCCTTTCTTGCAGCACGACGGCGGTCTTCATTGATCGCCGCATAATGTTTTTTAGTTGTATTAACATCGGAATGTCCGAGCACATCCGCCACCAGATATATATCCCCGGTCTCCTGGTAAAGATGGGTTCCGTATGTAGAACGAAGCTTATGGGGCGTAATATGCTTAAGAGGCGTAACTGCCTGAGCGTATTTTTTGACCATATTCTCAGCGCTGCGCACCGAAATACGCCTGTTCTGAAGAGAAAGGAACAGTGCATTCTCAGAACCCGGGCAGGCATTGATATTTTTTCTTTCTTCAATGTACGGTTTGAGGGCTTCAGCCACCTCATCACTGAAATATACCGTTTCCTCCTTGCCGCCCTTCCTGTGTAGTCTGACTGCGGTTTCTTCGATATCGATATCCTTCAAATCAATTCCCACACACTCGGATATACGCATGCCTGTGCCGAGCAGAAGAGAAAGGATGGCAACATCTCTCTTCCTCGTAAGCTTATGATACGTCTTCTGTTTTTCTGTAAGCTGCTCACCTGACTCAGCTTCATCAAGAAGCCGGGCGACCTCATCATAATCAAGGCGTATGATCTCTTTTTCCCTGATCTTCGGCAAATGAACAAGAGCTGCCGGGTTTGAAGATATCATTTCATTTTCATACAGATAATTATAAAAAGATTTGAGAGATGATATCTTCCTCTTAACACCGTTTTCCTTGTTGGCTATTTCGTATTCATCCGAGCCCGGACGATATTTGAGATATTCCATGTATTCCTCGATATCACGGGCATTGACAGAATCCATGACCGAGATATCAAGATCCCTGATCTCTGAGTTCTTATATAATGGATTTGTCTCTTTCAGGAAGTGAAAAAAAATACCAAGATCATAGGCATACGCCAGTCTGGTTCTGGACTGCGTCCTCGGTTCTATACCTCTGAAGAAAGCAGTGCAGAAGAGCGGGAGCTCTTTAAGCAGCTCTTTAAGCTTCAGATATATTTTTTTATCCTCCTGCTCGTGATAGGAAAGTGGCATGATATATACTCCGTAATTATCATCTTTTAAAAATACTATGCGCGATATTTGCTGTTCAGTAATCATTTATCACGATAGCTTATCAGGGACAGCGCTGCATTTAACAATCCCATTATAACCCATTCCGTCATTGATTTGCGAAAACTTTTGATTGTAGTAAAATAGAAGAGTACATACTTTTATGCACGAATGTACCTTTAAAATAACGAAAGGATTCAGTGTTATGGACCTATATCTTGCCCCACTTGAGGGTATTACAGGATACATATTCAGAAATGCCGTTAATGACTATTTCGGCAGAGATATTTCAAAATACTTTACTCCGTTTATTGAACCTCATATTCAAAAGAAAAATCTTACCCACAGAGAGCTGAACGATATTTTGCCGGAGCATAACAATAAACTGAATCTGATTCCGCAAGTAATGACAAATTCCTCCGAGGCATTTTTATTGCTGGAAAAGGAGATAGAAAGATTCGGATATCGGGAGCTTAATATCAATCTCGGATGTCCGTCTCCGACTGTAACATCAAAATACAGAGGATCCGGACTGCTTTCAGATCCTGACAGACTGGACAGAATGCTTGACAGTATTTTTGCAAATACCAAGTGTGAAATATCTGTGAAAACCCGTATCGGGTATTCCGATCCGGAGGAATGGCAGCGCATTCTTGAAATATACAACAAATATCCGCTGAAGGAGCTTATCATTCACCCAAGAGTAAGAGATGAGTTTTATCAGGGAGAAGTACATATGGATGCATTCCTCTATGCTTTGAGAAACAGTTCTCTGAGGATATGCTACAACGGTGATATAAACAGCACCGTTGATTTTATCAATATGAAGGAACTCTGCCTGAAGAACGCAGGTAAGCTGCCGGATGCAGTGATGTGCGGACGGGGAATGATCGCAAATCCAAAGCTGCTGCAGAATATGTTCGCCTGTAATGAAAGCATATCAAATGATTTGCTTCTTTCCCCGAATGAAGCCCTGAGCTTTACAGACAGAGTCCTGAACGATTACCTGTGTATAATGAGCGGCGAAACTCCGGCGCTTCACAAAATGAAGGAAATATGGAGCTGGATGGCAAAAACGTTTCCTGATAGCGAAAAGGGATTGAAGAAGCTTTTGAAAGCAAAAAATATTACTGAATACAATAAAGCTGTGCGGACAATATTACACATTGAATAAGATATACTCTGCGTTAAACAAGGGTTTTGCGAATAGTTACAGGCAAGACCCTTATTTTCTTTTAACTCCATAATCAAGCTGTGTATTCTTATATCTCTATTACCATTCCGCTGTACAGAGTATGCAGTACATCTCCGAGCTCCTCCCGAAGTATGCTGAGAGCATTTTCTCCTGTGCAGTGACCTGTACAGATATAACCTACACCGGTTTCTTTCAGTCTTTTTGCTGTGAGACGCACCTCATCCTCAGTCTTATTAAACAGGTGAAAGCCGCCAATATAAGCACAGATTTTTTCTCCCGGGAAGGCCTCGGTTACCTCATTGATGATATTCACGGTGCCGCCGTGGGAACAGCTGTTAAAGATCACTAATCCCTGTTCGGTTCTGACCGCCACCGTGTGCTCGTGAGAAAAATCATCCGGAAGCCACCTGCTGTTTCTTCTGATGTACATTTTTTCTCTGATTCCTATCTTGTCCAGATCAGGAGTACTGTGTGGAATTATATACACATTATCACATATCTGAGTTTTTTCGATGACCGGAACGATCCTCTCAGAGAAACGGCTCATGATATTTTTAGGGATGCCTATATACTTTCGAAAGATCCATTTCCGAATATAACAGTTCTCATCGCAATTTCTTCCGACATAAAGCTTTGCCCTGCTGTTTATACCGAAAAATGCCTCTATGCCGTTGCCATGATCGTAATGAGCATGTGAGAGGACAGCCGCATCTGTATCGCAAAGCGCATCGAAGAGTCCCAGCTTTTTAGAGTTATCAATGAACAGATCGGATGCTCCTGTATCAAGAAGGACTCTCCTGCTTCCGGTATCTATCAGAATACTTAATCCCCATTCTCCCTTTAGAGATCCGTTTGATTTATTGTCTACCAGTACTGATGCTTTCATTTTAAAACCCCAAATACATATTTTAATAAACTACCACGATTACAGGAAAGCTTACTAATTCTGCGATACTTACTTATTCCGCGAAGCTTAATTGAATCCGCAAAGCTTACCTGATCCGCGAAGCTTAATTGAATCCGCAAAGCTTACCTGATCCGCGAAGCTTAATTATTCCGGGAAATCTATTTATTCCGGGAAGCTTACTTCTCCTGTTTCCGTATCTATGACGACAGACGGCGAAATAGCCTGCATAGATTTAAGAATACGAGCTGCCTCTGCTCCTTCCGCCGCTTTGGTTCTGCATCCGCTCTGTATCGCCGGTACCATACGAATACCGGACAGCATAGAGGTTTTTGTATCTATCCTGATATTTAAAAGACACGTGTCCTGAGTCTTTGAATTGAACAGATAATTTCCGAGGCTGTATATTACAGGCGTTTCACCAATCTTATCCAGTCTCTGAAGAACATGCGGATGATCTCCTATTATCATATCGGCACCCGCTTCAGCTATCTGCTTGCCCTGTTTTTTCTGCCATTCATCGATGACTTCGGTACTTTCTGTGCCCCAGTGAATGTAAACTATGGTAAAACATCCGTTATCCTTAGACTCCTGTATTCTTTTGACCAGCCTGTCCATATCATAAAGACAGCGGAATACTCCCGGTGTATCCTCTCCTGCTGCTACTGTGTCGGGAGCAGCTGTTCGCTCAATCTGGGTGGCGGCAATTACAGCAATTTTAGTATTGCCATCCGTAAATCTGACAGGCGCGGAAGCCTCATCAATATCATATCCCGCACCAACAAAGGGAATCCCGGCGTTTTTTAGTATCTCAAACGTATCGGTCATGGCTTCCTGGCCATAGTCGTTTACATGATTATTGGCAAGGGATACGATATCGGCACCAATATCCCGGAGTATGCTGCAGTATTCAGGTCTTGCCCTGAAGGTGTACTTTTTTCCCTGAAGCGGAGCTCCCCTGTTCGAATACGGGAACTCATTGTTCAGCATAAAAATGTCTGCACCCCGCATTTCAGAAAGCAGCTTTTCGTCAAATGCTGTTTCAGCGGACGGTACCCCACCGCCGGAGCGCTGCAGCATGGATGACATAATGGCATAATGCTCATCAAACAATATATCTCCGGCAAATGTCACTGATAAATAATCCGGATCCGCCGGAGCCGTTTCGATAT
>JAQXPY010000106.1 GCA_029100885.1 Clostridiales bacterium
ATAGGTGTCCGGATATCATGTGACATATTGAATAAAAATGCTGATTTTGCCGCGCTCGAGGCATTAGCGATCTCCAGCTGTGCCTTTGTATCAGCCTTTTCATGGGCCTCCGTCACATCTCTGCCAAGAATATTGGCGATCGGCATTCCGTTCTCATCGGTTCCCAGGAAAATGTTTATCTCATGCCACTCAATGCCATTGTCTGTTTTTACCGAATACTCCAGATTGCCTATATATCCGCTTTCGTTTTTCCTGCTTCTGAGAGCTTCCAGACTGCTGAAGCTTTCGAAAGGCTCTATATAATCCTCGGTGACATAACTGATCTTGCGGTTATACGCTGTCTCATAATCGTCCGTTGACTCGAAGATATCCACAAACAGACTCATGCCCGTACCTACGATCAGGCTGTATTTTCCTGTCTCCAGATTGAGCGTCAGGTTGTAGCTGTACAGGGTCTTGGTTATATTTGACAGGATCTGATCCTTTGCCGCCACGGCCTTCAGCTCATTTTCTCGCCGTTCCTGAGCCTCATGGATCTCTGTGATATCGCGTCCCAGAATATTTGCGGTAGGATTGCCGTCCTCGTCAACTCCCATAAATGCGTTTACCTCGTACCAGCCTATACCGTTTTCCGTCTTTGCGGCGTACTCTATCTGTCCTATATGACCTCTCAGATTCTGCTGTTCACGCAGTGCCTCCAGTGAAAACCTTCGGTTCATCTCCAAGAGATATTCCGGAAGCGCCTTTTCCATCAGATACTCACATGCCTTTTCGTAATCATCCGTTCTGTAAAAATGCCGAATGATCTCTTCCATTCCGGTTCCGATGATCAGGCTGTATTTTCCTGTGTTAAGATTTACCGTTGCATTATAGCTATAGAGAGTCTTGGTTATATCAGAAAGTATCTGGTCCTTTGATGCGGAGGCTCTGAGCTCTCGCTCCTTTACAGCCTGCTGTTCAAACACCTCCGTCATATCCCTGCCGAGGATATTGGCCACCGGCACGCCTTCCTCATTCGTTCCGAAAAAGAGATTTGCCTCTCCCCATCTGTCCTTTCCGTCTGCTTTCGTTTTGTAGGATACAGAGCCTATATAACCCGATGCTCCGGTCCTGGCCTTAAGAGAGCGGACACCTATAAGTCCCTCCACCTTGCTTCTGTCCTCGGGAGCTATATTATTCATGAGCTTCGCGCACAGGATCACATAATCATTCTCCTGCTGCATCGTACCTATTATCCGCTCCATTCCTGTTCCTGTAATGAGCGAATAATTCCAGGTCTCAAGGTTTACAGTCAGATTGTAGCCGTAAAGCATCTTTGTGATGCCGGAAAGAAGCTGGTCTCTGGCAATCGTGGCCTTCTGCTGGTTTTCACGTTGTTCCTGACGCCTGTGGGATTCGGTGATGTCTCGTCCCAAAATATTGGCGACAGGATCCCCGGCTTCATTTGTGCTTATGAAAACATTGATCTCATGCCATTCCTCTCCGTAGTCGGTAAAGGCCCCGTATTCCAGATTTCCGATAAATCCGTTGAAATCCTTTCTGGCACGCAGAGCGTCAAGACTTGCAAGAGCCGCAAACTGATGAATATATTCAGGATCTATATATGCTATCTTCCTGCTGTAGGCAGTTTCATAATCATCTGTAGACTTGAATATCTCCATGAACCTGTTCATGCCGGTTCCGATGATCATGCTGTACCTGCCTGTTTTGAGATTCAGCGTAAGGTTATAGCTGTACAGCATCTTGGTAAGCTCGGACAGTATCTGGTTTTTTGCCGCGGCAGCCTTCAGCTCCTTCTCGTTTTTTTCCTGAGCATTATGGGCATCAGTAATATCTCTGCCCAGAATATTGGCAACTCTGCTTCCGTCCTCCTCGGTATTGATAAATACATTTACCTCATGCCATTCGTATTCCACATCTCCGGGATAAAGCACCGGGTATTCGAATGAGCCTATATATCCGTTCTCGGATTGATTGCCTCCTGCCGCTTCAAGGTCTGTGAGCCTGTTGAAGCGATCCAGATAAGCCGGATGAATAGCTCCGTCCTGAAATCCCCTGACTTCCCTGTAATTATGATGCTTACGGTATTCCTCTACCGTTCGTTCCATGCCTGTACCGGTGATCAGAGTATACTCCTGAGTCGTCAGATCCACAGTCAGATTATAGCTGTACATGATCTGGGTGATCTGGGAAAGGACCTTGTCCTTCCTGTCAGGCTCCTTCTTAAGCTCGTTCTTCGTTTTCCAGATCGTATAGCTCTTTTCAATAAAGAAATCGAGAGTCTCCTTCAGGAGAGCGTAGGCACCGTGCATTTCCTTATCGGTCTTTCTGTGTACCCGGGACAGTACCTCCCTGACGGCAGCTGCGTCAAAGCCAAGCTCGTTTGTCTTTTTCAGTATCTCTTCATCCTTCTGAGATGCCGCCAATGCCTGACCTGCCAGCACCTTACCCAGTATATGTCCGTCCGGCAGCGCAATAGGAATGGAAAAATCCCGGAAACCGAAAGGACATTCATATATACCCTTCCGCTCCGTTCTCCATGTCTCACTACAGCACTCCATGCCGCTGTCGCTGGACTGTATCATCCTGCAGAACTCTGTGATACCGAAATCCTTTGATAAGGGCTGTCCGTTTCCATCCACTATCATGGCTGCCATACCGCAGCTCTGAGACCAGTTGTCCAGCAGCCTGAACAGCTGATCCATATCGCAGAACTCCTGCAGCTTTAAGCCGCTGTTATTGTTGATCTCTGTTTCCGTATATCTGACATTTATCTTCATTACTTATTCCCTATGCGCCGAAATAATATCCTGCTGCATACTGCTGATCGTTACGATCCTGCCTGCAGTAAACCTCTGTATGATCCTTAAAAACCCCTTATATGAAAATCATGTATAAAATTCCAATATTATTGTATCACTCAAAATAAAAAATCAAAATATGCAGTAGTGCAGTGGTCAACAAAAATTGCACACTTTTTGTTGACTGCTGCACTGTACAAAGGATGTGTGAATTTAGCGTACAAAAAAATCACACACTCTTTGCTGTTAAACAAAAGGTGTGTGATTTACTGTACAAAAACAGCTATTACTTCGCCATCTGCTTTGCAACTTCCTCAGCAAAGTTCTCGTTCTTCTTCTCGAGTCCCTCACCTGTCTCAAATCTTACAAAGCCCTTAACAGCGATCTTTGCTCCGTTTGCCTTTGCAACGCTGTCAATATAAGCCTTAACGCTCTGCTTTCCGTCCTCAGCCTTAACGTATACCTGATCCATAAGGCAGATATCCTTGAGCTCCTTCTTGATTCTTCCCTCGATCATACCGTTGATAACCTTCTCAGGCTTGGATGACTCCTTAGGATCGTTCATGATCTGAGCCTTAAGGATCTCTCTCTCCTTCTCGATGAAATCAGCGCTGATCTCTGAATCAGATGTATAAACAGGCTTAAGAGCTGCGATCTGCATGCAGACATTCTTTGCCATAGCCTTGATCTCGTCATTAACCACATCAGACTCAATGTCCAGAAGAACACCGATCTTTCCGCCTGCATGTATATAAGACTCAACGAATCCGTTCTCCTCCCTGAGGATCTGATATCTTCTGATATGCATGTTCTCTCCGATGATAGAGATCATGGAGCTGAGCTTCTCTGCAACTGTCATTGTCGGATCAAGAGCCCACTTCTCAGCGAGGAAGCCGTCAAGATCTGCAGCTGATGAATCAAGTGCCTGTGCGGCAACCTCTGCTACATATGTCTTGAACTTCTCGTTCTTTGCAACGAAGTCTGTCTCGGCATTTACCTCAACAACTACGCCCTTCTTTCCGCATGTTGTGATCTTTGTATCAACAATACCCTCAGCTGCGATTCTTCCTGCCTTCTTCTGTGCTCCGGCAAGTCCCTTTTCACGAAGGAAATCAACAGCCTTTTCCATATCGCCCTCTGTAGCGGCAAGAGCCTTCTTGCAGTCCATCATTCCTGCTCCGGTGATCTCTCTGAGCTCCTTTACCATTCCGGCTGTAATGTTTGCCATGGTTCGTCCTCCTTTTTTATATCAGCTTGACTGTTCAGCATCCGTCATGACAAATGCTGCATTATGCCTGCGTTTTCTCTGCAGCTCTGCATAATTCTGGCGGCACTGCATTTTCTCTGCGGCTCTGCATTTGTCTTATGCTCATGTATTATATAGAAATGCTGAATTGCAACATATCTTTAAATAAAGCAAACGGCCGGCATATGCACATAAATATACAGTGTGTACCGCCGGCCGCAAATATTTTAATTATTCAGCAGCGATCTCTTCGATATCCTTTGGTGCATCTGTCTCTTCAGCCTGCTGCTCTGCTGCCTGCTCAGCTGTCTCCTCAACATATGCCTCATCGCCCTGCTTAGCTTCAACTACAGCATCAGCCATCTTTGAAACGATAAGCTTTACGGCGCGGATAGCGTCATCATTACCAGGGATCACATAATCCAGCTCCTCCGGATCGCAGTTTGTATCGCACATACCGATGATAGTGATTCCAAGTGACTGTGCCTCCTGGATGCAGATCTTCTCCTTCTTAGGATCGATAACGAAGATTGCTGAAGGAAGCTCCTTCATCTCAACGATACCGCCGAGGTTCTTCTCAAGCTTCTCCTGCTCCTTCCTGATCTTGATAACTTCCTTCTTAGGAAGAACATCAAATGTTCCGTCCTCAGCCATCTTTCTGATAGCCTTAAGTCTCTCGATACGTGATCTGATGGTCTTGAAGTTTGTCAGCATACCGCCGAGCCATCTCTCATTTACATAGAACTCTCCGCAGCGAAGCGCCTCTGCTGCCACTGCATCCTGAGCCTGCTTCTTTGTTCCGACAAAGAGAATGGAACCGCCCTCTGCTACGATATCGTTAACCGCCTTATAAGCATCGTCAACCATACCTACTGTCTTCTGAAGGTCGATAATGTGGATACCGTTTCTCTCGGTATAGATGTATGGAGCCATCTTAGGGTTCCATCTTCTTGTCTGATGACCGAAATGTACGCCGGCCTCAAGAAGCTGCTTCATGGAAATAACGCTCATTTTAATATCCTCCGTGGTTTTAAGCGTCTGCCGGATATGCGGTGAAACCATAGGCACCATCCCGCCTTTGTTATTCCGGCATGTTTTATTGTTGCCTGTGCGATCATCTCACATATAGGTTTTTACTTGCAGATTCCTGCACAATACAAACCCTGCCATGTGTTTTTTTTCGCACACAAAACATGTGCTTACAGCACATGCCCGTATATCTTAGCACATGAATCACCGTTTCACAAGCGGTTTTTATATTATGATCCGTTTATTTTTCTTTTTGAATGGGATCATCTCTCATCCACAGCCTGAAATATGAAGAACTTCAGATAATAGGACTCATCCGCCGACCACAGGATAGGATGATCCGGAGACTGAGTCCTGAACTCCACCTGTCTGAGCCGCTTATGGGCAGCTCTTGCCGCCTCCTGTATCGTCTTCTTGAACAGCTCCTCGGTCATAAAATGCGAGCAGGAGCAGGTGGCAAAATATCCTCCGTTCTTCACGAGTCTTAAGCCCCGCATATTTATATCGCGGTACCCCTTGACAGCCTTTTTTGTCGCCTCCCTTGACTTGGTAAAAGCAGGCGGATCCAGTATGACGGTGTCAAAACGCTCTCCCGCCGCCTCCAGCTCAGGCAGCAGCTCCAGCACATCTCTGCAGATAAACTGTATATGTCTGTCAGAAGACTCTCCCTGTGATCTTCCCTGAAGTTTCTCCTCCAGAAGCGGGAAACCGTTTAGTCTGGCATTCTTTTCAGCCTGTTCAACAGCCGTTTCGGACACATCGACTCCTATGACCTCTCTTGCTCCGGCATAAAATGCATTCAGGGCAAAGGATCCTGTATGGGTGAAGCAGTCCAGGACTCTTCCTCCTTTGCACAGGTCTCTTACCGCTCTGCGGTTGTACTTCTGATCTAAGAAGAAGCCTGTTTTCTGACCGTCCTTTACATCCACCAGAAAATGCACACCGTTTTCGATTATCTCCACCTCGGTATCAAAGGGCTCTCCTATAAAGCCCTTGAAGAGCTCCATTCCTTCTTTTTTTCTGACAGGCGCATCAGATCTTTCATATATTCCTCTGACAGTTATTCCGTCCTCCTTCAATATCTCTGTGAGACTGTCGAGAATGACCGGCTTCAGCCTGTCGATGCCGAGAGCCAGTGACTCTACTACCAGAACGTCCTCAAACTTGTCCACAACTAATCCGGGCAGGAAATCCGCCTCTCCGAATATCACACGGCAGGAGGCTGTATCCACTGTCTTCTTTCTGTACTCCCAGGCAGCCCTTACTCTCTCCTTTATAAAATCTCCGGTGATCTCAGCTCCTCTTCTTGACAGCATCCTTACAGTGATCCTTGAGGCGGTATTGATAAAGCCAAAGCCCATGTCATATCCATCAAAATCCCTTACATTTATAATATCGCCGTTTTCAAAGCTTCCCTCGATACGATCTATCTCGTTGTCGAACACCCAGGCGCCTCCGGCCTTCAGCATCCTGCCCTCGCCCTTTTTGAGTATCACTCTGGTGTCTGTATTACCCTGTATCCTGCTGTTATTTGTAGTCATCTGTTTTCTCTTTCTTATATCTTTTTGTAATCCTCTTCGTGCTGCGCCGAAATTTCGCGTACAGTACTGCAGAACCGAAGCTCTTGCGGATTCTCTCCATACTGCGCGGAAAATTCCTCTTCCCGTTCCTGATGTCCGCAATACTTATTCGTCAGATCATCTGAGCTCCCAGAATGCCACGGCTGCCGCTGCGGCAGCATTCAGTGAGTCCACCTGGTTATGCATCGGGATCTTTACGGCATAATCACAGATATCAAGCATTTCACGGCTCAATCCGTCACCTTCGTTTCCAACTACTATTGCCAGTCTGTTCTCCCTGCCGAGGGCTTCATCATCCAGTCTTACGGAGTCATCCGTAAGCGCCATCGCCGCCAGTCTGTAGCCTGCCTCCTTAAGCTCTCCCAACGAGTCTATATATGTCCAGGGCACCTGAAATACCGTTCCCATGCTGACTCTAATGGCTCTTCTGAACAACGGATCACTGCAGTCTCTTGTAAGAAATACCGCATCCATTCCCATAGCTGCGGCGGATCTGATTATTGCTCCGACATTTGTGGGGTTCTCCACATTTGCTATGACCGCCACCCTGGATCTGCTTTTGGGCGTACTGTTTTCGTCTATGCGGCTGTATTCTTCTCCGCACCTCACTAACAGGCTCTCTGCCTTCGGCAGCTCTTTTCTTTTCATGGCGCAAAGCGCTCCTCCTGTAAGCTTATAGCCGGTAATGCTTTCAAGAACCGGCAGTTCAGCTGTAAAGACCTGTACCTCACCGCAGCTCTCCAGTATCTCTTTCATTTCTCCCGTAATGTGCTTCTTTTCCAACAGAAACGATACCGGCTCATATCCTGCATCAAGAGCTCTTCTTATCACCTTGGGGCTCTCGGCTATAAACAGTCCTCCGCGGGGTTCATAGTAATGCCGCAGCTTGTTTTCGCTCTCTCTTGCATAGATATCCAGTTCAGCGGCATCGGCTTCCCTTATTTCCGTAATCATCGTCACGCTCCTCGTCACGCTCATCTTTTTCTCCGCCTGCCGAAAGCAGTGAATTCATTCAGACAGCACTATAATCATACATACTGCTGTGTTGTTTTAGTGTGCTAAAATAAAAACAATCGGTACTGTTATTTTTTTCAATTTACTATTGCTTTCCACTATTCACTATGCTATTGTTTCCAACAACAAAATAAAACCCGATGAGGCATTCAGAATTCGAATCTGTTTCAGCAGTTTATTCTGTTATTTCGGAAACTGTCTGCGGAGGGCGCTTTGGAGAATCCCATTAAATTGGGTGCCGAAGGTGTAAGGTACAAATATGTACTGAATCTCTCAGGCAAAAGAACAGAGCTGCAGTTCTTAACGGAATATGATCATAGTCTTCACGGATCAGACCTCCGTATACAGAACCGGAAATTGCAGATGTTTTTTAGCCGCTGATATTCAGCGGCTTTTATTTTTTCCAGAGCCTGAACCAATCATAATTTCAAGGAGGAAAAATCATGCTGCTTTCAATCGTTCAGACTATAAACTCATACCTGTCTGACTATGTACTTATTATCCTGCTTCTCGGTATCGGTATATGGTACTCGATCCGTACAGGATTCGTTCAGATCCGTTACTTCGGTGAGGGAATGAAGAAGACCTTTGGTCAGCTCAGCCTTTCCGGTAAGAAGCACAGCTCCGGTATGACATCCTTCCAGGCCCTTGCTACAGCTATCGCGGCTCAGGTAGGAACCGGCAATATCGTAGGTGCCAGCGGCGCTATCCTTACAGGAGGACCGGGCGCAATCTTCTGGATGTGGATCATTGCATTTTTCGGTATGGCTACGATATATGCCGAGGCTACTCTTGCACAGATAACAAGAACAACTCTTGATGACGGAAGTATTCACGGAGGACCTGTTTACTATATTACAAGAGCCTTCAAGGGAGGCTTCGGAAAGTTCCTTGCCAGCTTCTTTGCTGTTGCCATCATAGTTGCTCTGGGATTTTTCGGCTGCATGGTTCAGTCCAACTCCATCGGCTCGACTATTCAGAATGCCTTCGGTATCCCTTCATGGATCGTGGGAATCATACTTGTTATTATATGCGGTGCTATTTTCCTCGGAGATGTCAAGAGACTGGCTTCCGTAACCGAGAAGGTCGTTCCTGTTATGGCCTGCATCTTCCTTATCGGAGGACTTGTAGTTCTCATTGTTCGTATCAGATATATACCTGAGACCTTCGGTCTGATCTTCAGATACGCTTTTCATCCTGAGGCTATCATCGGCGGCGGCTTCGGATATGCTCTTAAGACAGCTGTCAGTCAGGGTGCAAAGAGAGGTCTCTTCTCTAATGAGGCCGGTATGGGTTCCACGCCTCATGCTCATGCCCTCGCACATGTTGCCACCCCTCATGATCAGGGTGTTGTTGCCATGATCGGTGTATTCATCGATACATTTGTCGTCCTCACACTCAATGCACTTGTAATTATTTCAACCCTTTATACATCCGACGGTATCCTTGCAGGCGGTGTGATCCCGGATTATATAGGAAAGGCAAACCTGGCTCAGACAGCCTTCGGTACGGTCTTCGGCGAGAAGCTTGGTGCAATGTTCATTGCAGTATGCCTCTTCTTCTTTGCTTTCTCGACGATCCTCAGCTGGAATCTGTTCGGAAAGATCAACATGATCTGGCTCTTCGGAAAAAAGAGCAGCGTGATATACACCCTTATTGCGCTTGTTTTCATTTTCCTCGGAACACTTACCTCCAGCGATCTCGTATGGGAGCTTTCGGATATGTTCAACCAGCTGATGGTCATCCCGAACGCCATCGCCCTCTTTGCTCTTACCGCTCTGGTGGTTGCCTCAGCTAAGAGCGCTGCAGATAAGAAGTAATTCAGATAATCATCGGGCAGCAATAGACGTAAACGATATTTTAAGAAGGAAATCGTCAGATATTGTTTCCCGGGCATAAATTGACTGTTGCTAACCCCTATACCCCAACATGAATGAAAAAGGCTGAGCCGAGGGATCCTGAGTTTATCAGTTTCCCGGGTCTCAGCCTTTTTCATTTTCCTTTTTCAGCTGCTGTGCAGGTTATGGTTCTATTATTACTCTCTGTCAGCAGTATTCCGGATTCCATCCGCGTTAACAGGCACAAAGCTCATCGGCAGTTTGACGGAGGCTGCTGTTGGAAGACACCTCCTGTATCATCAGGCTCAAAACTCCTCAGCAGCCAGATAGAGGCCGCTGCGGGAGGACACCTCCTGTATCATCAGGCTCAAAACTCCTGTTTTAATAATTACCGTACAGAAGTCTTGCCAGCTCCGAGTTCTTATCCAGCATTATTGTCTTATTATCTCCTGCCAGAGACACCTTAAGGGCGTCCAGACTTCTCTGGAAGTTGTAAAAGTCTGCCTTCTCCTGTGTATTGTAGGCGTCCTGAAGGATCCTCATATACTCAGCTTCTCCTTCAGCCTCAAGTATTGCAGCCTGCTTGTCAGCCTCAGCCTTGAGCACTCTGACCTCCTTATCTGTCTGGTTTCTGATAAGCTGTGCTTCCGCATCGCCCTCAGCCTTATATGTGGCTGCGATATTCTGTCTCTCGGAAATCATTCTTTCATATACAGAAGCCTTGTTGTCATCCGGCAGATCGAGGGATTTGACCTCTGACTGAATGATCTCGATACCGTATGTACGGATATCTGAATTTGCCTCTTCCGTGATGAGCTGAGTCAGCCTGTCGCCTCTCGCTTCGATAATCTCATCCTGAGTCATGGATGAGATTACATTCTTGACCGCATTGTAAACAGCCGCTCCTATCCTTTCCTCGGCTCTTGTCTCGGACGCGTCCAGAGTCCTGATGTAGCTGGCCGGATCGGTGACCCTCCAGAGCACATAGTTGTCTGCGATCATGCTCTTCTTATCCTTGGTGATAACATCCGATGCCGGAATATCATAAAGCTTTGTGGCTGCCGATATCCTCTGGATGCTCTGTATAAAAGGTATCTTGAAATGCAGTCCCGCCTCACTCCTGATATCGACTATCCTTCCGAACTGACGGACCGCGGCATACTGCATGCGCGGAATGGTATATACCGACCCTGCAAATGCTCCTGCTGCCAGCACCACAAGCAGCACAGCAAGTAATTTTCCGAATATCTTCCTCATTGTATTATTCCTCCTTTCCGTCCTTTTGATTGATCACGGAGGAGAAGCTCTCTATAGGGTATATCTCCTGGGTATTTCCGTCTGTAATTATTACCTTGGCATCAGGCAGCACCTCCTCCAGCGTTTCATAGAAGAGTCTCTGCTTTGTGATCAGCGGGTTCTGGATATACTGCTCATACATGGCATTGAATCTCGATACCTGACCCTCCGCCTCGGCTATTCGAGCTGATTTTGCCGCCTCGGCATTCTGAATAATACGGTCTGCCTCAGCCTTGGCTGCAGGAACCTGCTCGTTTCTGTATTTGTTGGCATTGTTCAGAGCTGTTTCCTTACCCTGCTTGGCAGTTTCGACAGACTTGAAGGCCTGAACGATCTCTTCTGTAGGAGGCGTTGCATCCTGCACCGTAATGTTGACCACCGCAAGACCGATATTCTGGTAATCCAACTCTTCCGCTATCTTCTCCTTTACCTCAGACTGTATGCGGCTTTTTGCAGTTGTAATCGCATCATCTACATTGTAGTTGATGACAGTGGATCTTATACTTGCCTGTGCAATATTCTTCAGGATCTGCTCCGGCTGTCTGGAGTTATACAGATACGCAACCGGGTCGCTGACCCTGTACTCCATGTAGAAATCGATATTGATAAAATTAAAATCCTTGGTGATCATGGTTCCATCGGAGGTGGAGGTCTCTTCCCCCGTCTTGGTAACCGAATATCCTATTCCCGTTCCCTGAGTCGTCATATCCACGATCTGTACTCTCTGGATCAGCGGAAGCTTAAAATGAAGTCCCGCGGAATCTGTTCTGATCACCTCACCGAACATCGTTACTACAGCGTTTTCCTGCTCGGCAACATTGTAATAGCTGTTCATTCCGAGCACAGCCAGTATTGCCACTGTCAATATGACTAAAGCTGTCTTCTTTGTTTTATCTTTATTGACGGCAGGAATATTCGGTCTGAAGCCTCTTCTTCCTGCTTTGTTCTGTCCGGCTCCCGCATTATCCTGTCCGAATCCGCCCGCCTGATCGGAGCCTCCCTCGGATACATCCTTCCAGGATGCCTCATGGACATTTCCCTGTCTTCCGAAGGGATTCTGCCCGAAGGTACCTTTTCCAAAGCCGCCCTGTCCCGGTCTGCGCTTTCCCTGCTGCATCCCATAGCCTATTACTACAAGCACGATCAAAACGATCGTCATAATGAGATCAAACATACTTCCTCCATATTACTTGTTTTGATGTAATACTAAAAAAAACTCATTAACTGTCTGTGAACTCATCATAAATATACTATAAATACATTATGAATTCACTATAAACAGCTAAAGAGCTTATTATATTACTATGAAGCCCGGCTCCGTAAGTCCGAAAACATACTCCCAGAAGTAGTTTATATTTTTTGGGATACAGATCATTCCCATCTAAAGAAACAAATGGAAGGAGCCCTTCAGCCTCTCACGCCGTTGTACAACATATTGATGTGTACCCGGAGTACGTAAAAAAAGGGCGGAGCCCTTCGGCTCCGCCCTTTGTCTGTAGAAATTTTAAAAGTCGCATTTAAATAAATAATATCTTAGTTTCGTCACTGCATATGCAGTGTCATTGCTGCCGCACCTGTTTATGTAGGATAACTGATGCGTCGCCTGTTTATGAACCTGCCTTGATCTCCTTGATCTTTTCATCAGCCTCTGCTGAGTCTGTGAAGCTTGCAACATATACACCGCTGTTTGCTACAAGATATACATCATCGGAATTCTTATACTTTGATGTTCCTGTAACGATAGTTCCGGTTGATCCAACAACATACTGTGTGCCTGTAGTCGGATCTGTAACTACCTTATACTTTTCATCATCAGCCTTAAGAAGAATACCGTTGTTATAGATCTTCTTGTCAACAACTCCGTGCTTTGCTGCGCCTGTGGTCTTTGTGAAGCCGAAGGTATAAATATCATCAGCGATCTCGATCTTGATGGTACCTGTCTTCATAGAACCGTCAGACTGGCTGTCCGCGAAGTAATGCAGTGAACCTGCCTCAAGCTCAGGATATGTATCCTGCAGAGCCATGATATCACCGGAGCCAACCTCATCCGAATCCAGAGCAGCTACAAATGTAGCGTTGGACACAGCCGGTGAGCTCAGTAATACAAATCCGCTCTTCATGATTCCTGCTTCATCAAATATATACCACTTACTGTTTATCTTCTTGGTCTGATTCTTGATCAGTCTGCCTGAAGCGTCTGTTCTGAACCATCTGTACTCATCGTTGCTGTAGTCATCAGCATTCTGATCCTCTGTCGGAACTGCCCAGATCCACTGACTCTTTGCCAGTGAACCGTCATCTGCAGAGCCCCACCATGTCACAGTTGCCTCATCAGCTACTGTAGCCAGGGTGAATTTATAATTCATTACACCGTCTTCGTTAAATGAGTATTTCTTTCCGTTGATATTCTTTGTTGTTCCTGATGCCTTCTTTCCGTTGGTATTGAAGTAGAACCAGTAGGAATCCTCATCATAGCTGTCATCAGTAAAAGCATCTGTATACTGCAGCCAGCCTGAATGACGTGCTCCGTCATCATTTGTGCCGAAGTAGTAGGTTGCGCGGAGAATAGGATCATCCTCATCATTGATAATGTTGTATGATTCGTCCTCAACATAGCCGAAGAGCATCTTTCCTTCATCATCGAAGCCGTACTGCTTACCGTTGATCACTTTGCCGTAGCTCGACTTGTAAGCCTTACCTGTTGATCCGAAGTAATACCACCTGTACTCAACATCCAGCTCCTCATCCTCATCTGCCGGAACTGCTACCCAGGTGTTCTTTACCATTGCACCATTGGCATCCACATAATAATAGTTGCCGTTGCTGTCATCGATGAGCTGATTTGTCACCATTGCCTCATCGTCTCCAAGATAGAAGTACTGTCCGTTATAAGACTTCCACTCGTTTGAAACACGATCTCCGCTTGAGTTGTAATAGTACCAGTTTCCATCCTCATTGACCCAGCCGGTTGCTGCAAGGGATGTCACTGATGCACCTACTGCCAGCAGAGCGCCTGCCGCTACACCGACAGCGATCTTTGTCTGCTTTTTCATCATCTACACTCTCCTTTTTCTAAATTCTACACGGATGCTTTGGTCCTCTGTCCGTCAGTTCCGGTTACGGATACGGCACTGAAGTTCCTTTACTCCGTCTGTATGCCAATCATTTCTGATTAAGCATATATG
Source organism: Clostridiales bacterium (assembly GCA_029100885.1). Lineage (GTDB taxonomy): Bacteria > Bacillota > Clostridia > Lachnospirales > Lachnospiraceae > Avilachnospira. The sequence goes on from JAQXPY010000106.1 coordinate 13,990, forward strand.
ATTTTATACTGCCATTCTGTGAACGAACGGTGTTTGAAACGTGATGATTTTGTGGCGATTCTGTGAACCCTTCAGCTCAGCCGATTCAATAAGCTTATAATCCAGCTTGCGAAAATTCATCTTCTGAATGTTCTTTTGCATTTACTGCCGGAAACGCACGGCGCCGAGCGCACATATAAAAAGAGCCGGCTTCCCGACTCCTTTTAAAGCAGCACAATGCTGTTATTCATTATAGATTCACAATAAACAATTAATGAGCTGAATTAAAGCTTTACTGATATTCGACCTAATCAAGCTCCTCATAGCAGATGCTGTTTTACTTTACAGAAAGCACCTTGTACTCCTTATCCTCCACAGCCTTTACAAGATCGCTGTCCTGTACCTCTGCCGCAAGCTCCACTACAGCAGTTCCCTTCTCATGGCTTACCTGTGCGCTGCTTACCCCTTCGACAGCCTCAAGAGCCTTCTTTACTGCTGCCTCACAGTGCATGCACATCATTCCCTCGATCTTCATTTCCTTTTTCATTGTGTTTTTCTCCTTTTCTGTGTTATTCGTTTCATATGTATGATCTTTAGTGACAGCTTCATATGAAATACCTGTATTGTTAATTGTTTCTGTTTCCGGTATTCCTGTATCCGGTGTTTTTGCATCTGATGATTCTGTGCCCGGTGCTCCTGTTTCCGGTTTCTTTGTTTCCGCAGCTTTTATCATGCTTATAATATTCAGCCTCAAAGCATTTGTCACCACACAGAAGCTGGAGAGGCTCATGGCAGCCGCTCCGAACATTGGGTTTAAGGTCCAGCCTGTAATGCCTATATATACACCTGCCGCTAAAGGAATACCGATAATGTTATAGATAAAGGCCCAGAACAGATTCTGGTGAATGCATCTGAGGACTGCTCTTCCGAGCTTCACAGCATTTACGACCGACATAAGACTGCCGTTCATGAGTACCGCATCGGCAGCATCGGCAGCAATATCGGTTCCTCCTCCTACAGCCATTCCAACATCAGCTGCAGTCAGAGCGGGAGCATCGTTGATTCCGTCACCCACCATTGCCGTCCTTCCATATTTCTGCAGCTCCCTTACGGCAGCTTCCTTATCTCCCGGAAGAACCTCTGCGATGATCTCGTCTATTCCGGCAATGCGTCCCACAGCCTCGGCAGTCTTCCTGTTATCGCCTGTCAGCATCACCACTCTGATTCCCATTTTTTTAAGCTCTGCTACAGCTGCAGATGCTTCGCTTCTTACAGCATCGGCAACAGCAATGACTCCGAGCGTTTTCCACATCTCACCGCTCTTTCCGACAAATATCAGAGGCGTCTTTCCGTCCTCTGCCAGCTCCTCGATAAGCTTTTCAAGCTTATCATCCTGTGTTATCAGGCTTTTTGCCAGTCTCAGATTTCCGACACATACCTCTGTGCCTTCTATCACTGCTCTGATCCCGCTTCCGACCATTGTCTCGAAATTCTCAGCCGGAAGAAGCTCAATATGGTTTCTTTCTCCGTACTCTCTGACAGCAAGTGCAAGCGGGTGACTGCTGAGAGCTTCGGCGGAGCAGGCCAGCCTTAAAAAGCTCTCTCTGTCTGTTCCTTTGTTCGGCAGCACATCCGTCACCTCAGGTCTTCCTGTAGTTACGGTACCTGTTTTGTCAAGGACGACAGTCTTTAGCCTTCCGGTTAGTTCAAGTGCTTCGGCTGTCTTAAACAGGATCCCGCTTCTCGCTCCTTTTCCGCTTCCAACCATTATGGCCACCGGAGTTGCGAGTCCCAGAGCGCACGGACAGCTTATCACAAGCACAGAGACCGCCCTTGCCAGAGCAAAGCCGACTTCGGCTCCCGTAAGCTTCCATACAGCAAATGTCACGATCGATATTGCAATTACGATCGGCACAAATACCCCGGATACTTTATCCGCCACCCTTGCTATCGGTGCTTTCGTCGCAGCCGCGTCTGAGACAAGTCTGATTATTCCGGCAAGCAATGTATCGTCTCCGACATTATCCGCTCTGCATTTAAGTGTTCCCGACTGATTGATGGTCGCCGCGGATACGCTGTCTCCTTCCGTCTTGTCCACAGGAATGCTCTCTCCTGTCAGCGCAGCCTCATTGACCGCGCTGCTGCCCCAGAGCACCGTACCATCTGCCGGAATGCTCTCTCCCGGTCTTACGATAAAAATGTCTCCCGGTTCAAGCTCCTCCGCAGGTATGACCAGCTCCTCTTCATTTCTGATAACATGCGCGATTCTTGGAGTAAGCCCTATCAAAGCCCTCAAGGCATCTGTGGTCTTTCCCTTGGATCGTGCCTCCAGAAATTTCCCCACGCTGATAAGCACCAGAATCATCGCTGCGGACTCAAAATACAGCTCGTCCATGTACTTCATTCCTGCATCAGCGCCTCCTCGGATCACCGCATCCGACATGAGGAACAGCATCCAGACACTGTAAATGAAGGAGGCCGCCGAACCAAGAGCCACAAGGGAATCCATATTCGGTGCTCCGTGTACAAGTCCCCTGAAGCCTCCTATGAAAAACCTGTTATTAATAATCATCACGACTGCCGACAGCAGCAGTTGAACAAGCCCCATTGCCACATGATTGCCTTCAAACCATCCCGGCAGCGGAAGTCCCAGCATCATATGCCCCATGGAGAAATACATCAGTACTGCAAGAAAGCCTGCCGACAGCAGTATCCTTTTGAGTATAACAGGTGACTCCCTGTCCTCTAATTCTTCATTTTCCGGACTGTTCCCGGATATATGTCCTTCTTTTTCCTTTATATTCCTGTTGCTTCCGGTCTTCAGTGCTGCTCCGTATCCGGCACTTTCCACCGTTCTTATGATCTCCTCCGGCGTTGCTGTTCCCTCTACTCTCATAGAATTTGTAAGCAGACTGACTGAAACACTGTCCACTGTCTCCAGCTTGGATACAGCCTTTTCGATCCTTGCCTGACAGGCCGCACAGCTCATGCCTGTTATATTGTAGTTATTTATCATTCCGGTCTCCTGTATAATCTATCGCTTTTAATTCATAATGTGCTGAATACCATCGTTCCGGTTTCACCTCATAAGGCGCTGAATACTATCTGATACTATCCTTCAGGCTTTACTTCATAAGGCGCTGAAGAACATCCGTAAGCTCATCCACCGTCTCATATCTTCCGTTTCTCAGATCATCTGCAACACAGGTCTTGATATGCTCTGTCAGCAGTATCTTTGAAAAGCTGCTGAGCGCCGAGCTTGCCGCCGCAACCTGAACAAGTATATCTATACAGTAGGCATCATTCTCTACCATGTTCTTTATGCCGCGTATCTGTCCCTCAATGCGGCTAAGTCTGTTGACAAGAATCCTGAATTCCTGCTGTGATCTCTTTTTCCTCCTGCAGCACTCACAGACTTCCGTTGAATCGTTTGCATAATCGGACTGTTCTGTTTCAGCCTTCATTGCTTCAGCTTTCATTGCTTCAGCGTTATCTGCTTCAGCGTTTCCGGTTTCAGTGTTTCTAATTTCTACGCTCTTTGTTTCTGCGCTCTTTGTTTCTGCATTTTTAGTTTCCGAATTCATTGTTTCATTCCTGACTATTCTGTTTGCATAAATAAACTATCGGTAAATATACCCCCATCGGGTATCTTTACATCAAAAATATATACCCCTTAGGGGTATATGTCAACAGTTTTTATATAGATGTTAAAAAACATTCCTGCTGTTTTTTCCGGAGCGGTTTATATATTCTGTCAAAGCCCGGCATTTTCCTTCAGCATGTCTGTATCCTTTATAACCATGAAGCTGTCCTTCACACAGATACAGCCCTGTTTTTTTAATGAGGAAATACATCTGGATACAGTTTCCCTCTTGGTTCCTGTCATTTCCGCCAGCAGGCTGATGCTGAGTCTGAAATCTATCCTTCTTCCTTCCGGAGTATCCGTGCCAAAGTCCCTGCCCAGCTTTAACAGCCTTGCAGCTATCCGGACCCTTACAGGATATGAGCCCTGTGAGCTTCCAAGCTGATGATATAGTCTCCTGCATTTTTTTGTCATCGACTCGAAGACCGCTCTTCCGATATCCGGCTCTTTATCCGCAAGCTCTCTGAGCCGCTCAGCTCCGATACATAACAGCTCTGCGTCCGACAGAGCCGCCGCAGTACAAAAGCATGGCTCTCCTGCTATCACTTCCTCATTCAGCATATCCCCTGCAGCACACACCATTACCACCCTCGATGCACCGAGGCGATTCTCTCTGGACAGGGAAATAAAGCCGTCCAAAAGGATCATTGCGTCCTCTTCATCGGCTTTAAACAAAAAAGGGGTTTCACCTCTTCTGATCCTCCTGATCTCGCCGGACTCGGCAAGCATTGACCGCTTGTCATCTCCTATCATCTCCAGAAATCTTTTCACAATTCTCTTCTCCTTCAGGAAAATACATGCTCACATCTATAATCACTGCCGCAGAGCATACATGTTCATATCTCCGACAGCCTTGATATGAGCAGCCTTTATCTGAGCAGCCTTTATCTGAGCAATCTTGACCTGAGCAGCTCTGCTGCCTCATCCGCAATTTTCACATCCGGGCTTTGGGACCTTATCACCACGGACGCCGTCCTGCTGCCGTCTTCGTTTCCGAAAAATGCTCTCAGGCACCAGCCTGCTTCATCCCTTTCGGCAAAGGCTCCGACAGGAAGTCTGCAGCTGCCTCCCGCAGCCAGCAGAAAACGTCTCTCTATCCTTGCAGCATTTTCCGAAGCCTCATCCGACAGAGAGTTGAGTCTGAAGAGCAGCTCTTTATCACTCTCTCTCAGCTCCACAGCCAATGTTCCCTGTGCCGGAGCCGGGATCATCTCATCCGGAGACAGGTACTGGGTTATCCTCCCTGCCAGCCCAAGTCTGTTAAGACCGGCTGCAGCAAGAATGATTCCGTCCGGATATTTTCCGTTCTCCATAGGCTCATTGAGCTTTCTGAGACGGGTATCAATATTTCCTCTGATCGGAGCGATCTTAAGATCCGCTCTGAGTCCCAGAAGCTGGGTCGAACGCCTGATGCTTCCTGTGCATATGACTGCATTTTTCGGAAGCTCTTTTAGAGATGCCGCTTCCCGCAGCACCAGAACATCCCTCGGATCCTCCCTCTGCCATGCCTTCGAAAAAATCAGTCCTTGTGCACATTTCCCCGGCATGTCCTTCATGGAATGCACAGCCAGATCAATTTCCCCTCTCAGCAGCGCCTCCTCTATCTCAGTCACAAACACTCCCCTTGAGCCTATTTCCGTAAGGGGGACATTTCTTATCCTATCCCCGGCAGTTGTGATCCTGACTATCTCAAAGGTGTCTCCGGGAAATGCGGTCCTCAGTCCGGCTATCACCCACTCTGTCTGCGCCATGGCCAGTGCAGACCCTCTTGTTCCTATTCTGTATCTCATCCGATGTATTCCTCATTTAAACGGTTTCTCTTTTTCTCTGCTTGCCGCATACGGCTTGTGTTTTCTCTCCCTCGGGATCCTCTTTCACGATAAAGCCGCACTGCTTAATCAGAAGTATTCTGAGCCTTACTGCACACACCGCGGCAGCCCAGCACAGAACTATATCCGGAATGATGGTTATAAGACAGTATTGAACAATGATCACAGAAAACGGTACTGCCTCTCCCACATATAGGTTTTTAATTATATAAAAATACACTGCGCCGCACAGATAATAGATCATCATTCCAGGCAGAGAGTATGCAAACATCCTGCGGACAGAGGCTCCCCTGTCCCGTTCTGCCAGAGCCCCTGCAGCAAATGCCGCAGGAATAAAGCCGAGCAAAAAGCCAAAGCCCGGTCTGAGTATATATGCCGGACCGCCTCCCGCTGCAAATACAGGAAATCCCGCCAGTCCGATACATATATAGACCAGAACACAAAGCGCTCCCTGCCTTGCCCCCAGCAGCAGTCCCGAAAGCAGCACAAAAAACCACTGCATCGTAAAATGCATTGTATAAAGCGGAAGAGGAATGTCTATTTTTATAAATGCCCCTATAGCTATAAGCGCTGCAAATCCTGCACAAAATGTGATCTTTTCCGCTCTGTTCGTCATGTTTTACGCTCCGTATTATAGTCCTTCCGGTCAGGCTCTGTTGTATTAAGAACCCACCGGTCAGGCTCTGTTGAATGATCTCTTCTCCGGTAAAAAACGATCGTATGATATTTCCGCAGCCTGACAATTATGGAACATCATACAATAAGTGTGATTTAAATCACGTTTTTATAATACATTCTGGTCCAGAGTGTTTCAACCATCTTTTTTGGGAGCTGTCTTATCATTTACCGGAATTATCAATTACTCATGATGTTAGTTAACAAAAATCCTTGTAATTACTTCCGGAAATACAATATAATTTCTGATGCTGACCTTGAATCAGATAGCTGAATAAGGAGAATGATCATGAATATCTTGCATATAGGAAAACCCGGAAACATGGAGCGCTTTTCGGCTCCGGATTCACTTCTGTACAGTTCTGATGCCATCGATATGCCATCCAGACTGACCGACGAGGAATATGCGTCCGCCGCACCGGATACCGAGCACATCATAGTTGACGCCATAACCCCTGTGTCGGCAGAGCTTATCGCTGCTTTCCCGCGGCTTAAGTCCATTCACTCTGAGGGGGTTGCATATAACAGGATCGATGTGGAGGCGGCTTCCGGACGCGGCATATGCGTCTGTCACAGCAGAGGCATGAATGCATCGGCTGTTGCGGAGCAGACCGTACTGCTCATGTCCGGAATGCTGAAAAACATTGTATTAAACGATGCAGCCGTCAGAAACGGTTCACAGATCAGTGTCAAGGAAAGCTATATGCAGCGCGGAGATCTTATGGAGCTGGCAGACTGTTCGGTGGGTCTCGTCGGCTTCGGAAACATTGCAGAAGCTACCGCACATCTGCTCAAGGCATACGGTGTCAGTGAAATATTCTATTACAAAAGACACAGGCTCTCTTCCGAAAGGGAAGCCGCTCTCGGCATTTCCTTTAGGCCGCTTTCCGAACTGCTGTCTGTTTCCGACATTGTCAGCCTGCACTGCCCGGTGACCCGGGAAACAGAAAAGATGGCCGACGCGGCATTCTTCGGCAAAATGAAGGATGGTGCTTATTTTGTAAATACTGCGCGCGGAGAGCTTGTAGATGACACGGCTCTTGCCGATGCCTTAAGAAGCGGCAAGCTGAAAATGGCAGGTCTCGATACACTCAATAACGAGCCGGTAACTGTTGACAATTATCTGCTTTCCCAAAGTGACATTCGGGACAGGCTTCTTCTGTCTCCTCATATCGGAGGTATCACTGCGTCCAGCTTTCGCCGCAGCTACAGGATGATCTGGGAGGATATAAAGACAGTTTCCGAGGGCGGCATCCCTTCAAGAGCCGTAAACTTAGGATCTCTATAACGGATATCAGCCTATACGCAATGCTCATGCAATTGAGCATATACGAAAGAAGTTTTTCCTCCGTAGATTATTCAGGCTGCAAAAAAAGCCGCGGCTGATCACTCAGCTGCGGCTTAACTGCATATTTTTTCTTCTGAAAGACTATTCTGTTTTACGGCTGATCACGCTCATCGTGTACCGGCTTTTCCCAGCCTATCCTGTCTCTGATAGCCTGCATCCTGTTGTCCAGCTC
>JAQXPY010000107.1 GCA_029100885.1 Clostridiales bacterium
TGTTATGTCTGACAGCCGAAAGATCGACTACCGCACCGCATCTTTCGTGTATCAGGTCATTGTAGTTTTTTTTCATAGGCTTATTAAAAATAGATGTTATTCACATTCGGCGACCGCAAAGGCGCATACAAGTCCGCTGATGTCCGATATCGACACATGGATCCTTGAAATACCCGCTTCTTCGGCAAGCGCTGCCGCCCTGTCATACAGCTTTACATAGGGTTTTCCGTGTTCATCCCTCAGTACTTCGATATCAGACGGCTTAAAACCCGCAAAGCCCGTTCCGAGGGCTTTGGAAACCGCTTCTTTGACAGCAAAATCGCCGGCAAGCCTTCTCCTGTGAGTTAAAGCCTCCCGACGTTCTGAATCAGTATATACTCTCTTTAAAAAAGACTCTTTCGAGCAGGCCTTCATAACCCGTTCGATCTCGATAATATCATTGCCTACGCCGTATATCATCCGATATCCCTTTTTCCGATACAGCTTATGCTCTATCAATTGCCTTTTGATACATCAGCAATATTGTAGCTGAGGATCATAAGGCTCTCGGACAGATGAACGTTCTCGATCTGTATGTTGTTAGGCATAGTGTAGTCCACATGGGCAAAGTTCCACACACCTTTGATATCCGTTTTGGAAAGACGCTCAAGAACCTCTGTGGCAGCCGAGGTCGGAACCGTAACTACAGCAATATCAGCCTTATGAGTCCTGATAAACGGCTCAAGCTCATCCATGGACATAACCGTAATACCGTTGATCACCGTTCCGATCTTCTCCGGACAAATATCAAAGGCTCCGATAATATGAAAACCGTATCTCGGAAAGCTTCTGTAATGCATGATGGCCTTGCAGAGGTTGCCGGCTCCTATCATGACCATGTTGTGAGGAGTATCGATACCGAGAATACGACCGATCTCTTTATGAAGCGAATTGACATTATATCCGTAGCCCTGCTGTCCGAAACCGCCGAACTTGTTGAGATCCTGTCTTATCTGCGATGCCGTAACATTCATAATAGTGGAAAGATCGGTACTGGAAATACGCTCCACTCCCTTGTCCTTAAGCTCTCCGAGAAATCTGTAATATCTCGGAAGCCTTTTAACTATCTGTTTTGAAATATATTTGTCTTCGCTGAACTTATTCATATATTCTTCCACTACTATAACAGGTAATAATAAAAAAACGCAAAAGATATTACCTAAAAAATCTATGTTAATTATATGGATTTTCACGATCTCTGTCAAGCAAACAAATCCTGCAATATCCCGCGCTTCAATCCGAAAGGATCAGTCCGGCATAACTTTAACACGTAAAACAGACCGGATGGATCTCAACACATAAGGCTGACCAGAGGAATCTCAACACGTAAAAACAGACCGGAGGAATCATTTCTGATGCCATCCGGTCCTTGTTTATTCAGTATATTATTTTAAACTCAGCGATCGCCCGCAGGAAATCATCACATCATTCCCATAGGAGCGCCGCCTGCAGGCATTGCAGGTTCCGGAGCCGGGATATCAGCAACAGCAGCCTCTGTTGTAAGAAGTGTTGATGCAACGGATACTGCATTCTGAAGCGCTGATCTTGTTACTTTTGCAGGATCAATGATTCCGGCCTCAACCATGTTGATATAGCTCTCGTTGTATGCGTCAAAGCCTACTCCTGCCTCAGCCTCCTTGACCTTGTTGACGATAACAGCACCGTCAAGTCCTGCATTCTCAGCGATTCTGAAGAGCGGAGCCTCAAGAGCCTTGAGAACGATCTGAGCGCCTGTCTTCTCGTCTCCCTCAAGTGACTTAACGATCTCGCTTACCTTCTTGCTTGCCTCAATATATGCTGTTCCGCCTCCGGCAACGATACCCTCTTCCACAGCTGCTCTTGTGGCGTTGAGAGCATCCTCCATGCGGAGCTTTGCTTCCTTCATCTCTGTCTCTGTTGCAGCGCCGACTCTGATAACAGCAACACCGCCTGAAAGCTTTGCAAGTCTCTCCTGGAGCTTTTCCTTATCGAACTCGGATGTCGTAGCTGCGATCTGAGCCTTGATCTGAGCGATCCTGTCCTTGATGGCATCGGCAGAGCCTGCTCCGTCAACGATGATCGTATTCTCCTTGTTTGTACGGATAGACTTTGCACGTCCGAGCATATCCATTGTGGTATCCTTAAGCTCGAGACCAAGCTCCTCGGAGATGACCTGTCCGCCTGTAAGAATAGCGATATCCTTGAGCATTTCCTTTCTTCTGTCGCCGTAGCCAGGCGCCTTGACAGCAACGACCTGGAAGGTTCCGCGAAGCTTGTTTACGATAAGAGTGGTAAGAGCCTCGCCCTCGATATCCTCTGCAATGATAAGAAGCTTAGCGCCCATCTTTACGATGTTCTCAAGAACAGGAAGGAGATCCTGAATGTTGGAGATCTTCTTATCTGTGATAAGGATGTAAGGATCGTCGAGAACCGCCTCCATCTTCTCCATATCTGTGCACATATATGCTGAGAGATATCCTCTGTCAAACTGCATTCCTTCAACGAGATCCAGCTCTGTAAGCATCGTCTTGGACTCTTCGATAGTGATGACACCGTCCTTGGAAACCTTCTCCATAGCGTCTGCTACCATCTCTCCCACAGAATCATCTGATGCTGAGATTGCCGCAACACGGCTGATCTGCTGTCTGCCGTTTACCTTCTGCGCCATAGCCTCGATAGACTCGACAGCTGTATCCACAGCCTTCTTCATACCCTTACGCATAACGATAGGGTTTGCACCTGCTGCAAGGTTCTTCATTCCCTCATTGATCATAGCCTGTGCAAGAACAGTAGCTGTTGTTGTTCCGTCTCCGGCTGCATCGTTTGTCTTTGTTGCTACCTCCTTGACGAGCTGAGCTCCCATGTTCTCATAAGCATCCTCGAGCTCGATCTCCTTTGCGATGGTCACACCGTCGTTTGTGATGAGCGGAGTTCCGAACTTCTTGTCAAGAACAACATTTCTTCCCTTAGGTCCAAGGGTCACTCTTACTGTATCTGCAAGCTTGTTAACGCCTGTCTCCATAGCCTTACGGGCATCTACACCGTACTTAATATCCTTAGCCATTTCTATCTACCTCTTATTCTGTCTGATGTCGGGATGCGTTTCTGCTGCCGGTTCAGCTTTTCAACAGCGTCTTCCGGCATTACTTTCTGCCGCTTCCCGATCTGTTTATGTTTATGTAATGAAATATCTGCTTTTCGATCTGCTGATGATCGCGGGAATGTCTGACTGCTTTTTGATCACTTGATGATAGCAAGAATGTCTGACTGTCTTACGATAAGGAACTTCTCGCCGTCAAGCTCCACCTCTGTGCCTGCGTACTTGGAATAAACGACCTGATCGCCTTCCTTGACCTGCATCTTTACTTCCTTGCCGTCAACTACTCCGCCCGGACCTGCTGCTACGACCTCGCCCTGAGCCGGCTTCTCCTTGTCCTGTCCTGTAAGGATAATACCTGACTTTGTAGTCTCCTCTGCCTGAATCTTCTTTAATACTACCTTGTCGTCCAATGGAAATAACTTCATTATATGAACCTCCTTTAAGTTTAAGCCCGTTTCTCAATTAAGTCCGGACTGATCATGTACAAGTCTCTCCCGGCAGCCCCGCATCGCTCATTCGGAATAAATACTCTTCAGATCAGCCTCCTGATCATGTGCTTCCGATATCATTTTCATCTTCGGGGTGTTTTCTTTACCGAACGAGACATAGTATATAACTTGTTGTTAGCAAAGTCAACCTTCGAGTGCTAAATAAAATATAAACTTTTTCTAAAAAAACTGTTCAAATGTCAGCACGTGTGCTGTAAATATTCAGCATCCGTCAAGTATATTTACAATATTTCATCCAGCGTCAGTATCTCAAAGCCCTCGCTCTTTCCCTTCAGCTTAATGCTGCTGCCTAGGGACGTACATCTGATCCTTCCTTCCACCCTGTCAGCAACCTCCCTCGATATATAGATCGTTCCCGCAGGTGCATTGGATTCCAGTCTGGAGGAGGTATTTACCGTATCTCCTATCGCAGTGTAATCCATTCGCTTTGGAGATCCGATATTTCCTACGACTGCTTTTCCGGCATGGACTCCGATACCGAAGGACACGGTTCTGCCGTATTTCTCCAGAAGCTCCTGCGACAGTTCTTTCGAGCCCTGACGCATTGCCTCTGCGGCCCTGAGAGCACTCATCACATAATCCTCCTGAGGCAAAGGAGCATTCCAGAAGGCCATGGCAGCGTCTCCGATAAATTTATCCAGCGTGCCGCCGTATTCTAGGATACAATCAGAAACAAGAGTCAGATATCTGTTCAGAATGCTCACTACCTCCTCCGGGCTTAAAGACTCCGACATGGTCGTAAAGCCCCTGATATCCACGAAGAGCACGGCGATATCAACCATTTTTCCGCCAGGCTCCCTGACCGCTTCTTCATCCTTCAGAACCTCGTTTACTATCTCCGGAGCCACATACCGCTTAAAGGTATCCGTAATATGCAGCTTTTCCAGCACTGATCTGACATAGTTTGAAGCGATTCCCGAAACAAATATCAATACCGCTGCCGCAGGGGCATACAATGCCCATACCACCAGTCCGCAGCTGTACAGATACAGGGCTGCGGCACAATACAGCACTACGGATGAAGCACAGATGAGCAGCGAGGTCCTGACTCTCCTTCCTGTCATCAGCTCCGTCAGGATCAATGAAAATACAAACAGGAAGCTCAGCTGATAAGCCGCTCCGGCTTCTCTTTTGTGATCTTCATCCAGCAACGCCCGTACAGCATTTGCCTGATACTCCACTCCGTACATCTGCTCCGCGTGATCTATGGCTGTCGGATAGCTGTCCTGAAGTCCCGCGGCATAAGGACCTATCAATACTATTTTCCCCTGCAGCGCCTCAGCCGTGACCTCACCTGACAGTATGTCCGCAACCGACAGCGGAATGCTGTAATCCCCGGGTCTTCCCGAAAACGGCACATACCAGAAGCCCCTTCTGTCTGTATACGGTCTGCCCACAGGCTGCTCTCCTGTGTACTCTCTGTATTTATTCGCTATTGCAGAGGCAAAGGACGGAATGCTCCTTCCGTCTTCCGGCTTTATCTCCCACAGGGCATGGCGAAGTATACCATCCGAATCCAGCATAGCGTTGATATGAGCGTTTTCCGTCACAGACAGAAGCTCGGGATAAGGCTCCTCAAAGCCCTGTATAACAAATTCATCCATGCTGAAGCTGCCGTCTTCATTTTCTGCTATCCCGCTGCCGAATTCAGCAGCACAGGCAGTGACCACGTTTCCGTAACGTCCCGCCGCCTCAGCCAGGTATTCATCGGCATCCGGATTTGAGCTGCTGCCTATATACAGAACATCTATTCCTATTACGGCCGGTCTGACCTCCTCCGACTCATTCAGTATATCCACTGTCTGGGCAATGATATCCCTGCCCCAATCCTGATACGGTCCGATATCCTCCAGAGCCTTCGTGTCAATGCCTATTATAGTGATCGTATCATCCACCGGTCTCGGACGCTGATACAGCCTGTCCTGCAGAGCAAGATCCGCATTGCGGAATACGCCGGAGGCCGCAGCAAGAGTGATCGCCCCCGCTGCGGCCAGTATGAATATGCTGTGCTTTAATTTTCCTTTGTTCTTAATCATGAAGTTCTGCTGTTATCAGCTTCTTTGAAAATACATCGCATATATATAGCTTTCCGTTTGAATACAGCATTCCCCTCGGCTCCTGAGGATACAGACTCATGGCGCTCGGATCGGATTTGATAACAGTATCCGTCCTGCCGTTTCTGATCCGCCTTACCGCCTTGTTTCCTGTATCGGAAATGTAGATCGTACCATCCTGTGAGACAGTTATTCCCTCCGGTCTGCTGAAGGCTGCGTTCATGGCCTCTCCGTCTGCAAATCCTGCCGTACCGGAGCCTGCCACAGGCACAGCATTACCGTTCTCTATCTTAATTATCCTGTTGGCTCCGGATTCGACCGCATACAGGCTGCCGTTGCTGAAGCAGAGTCCGGCAGGAGCATTTATCCCGGAAGCATAGGTAGAAACATTACCGTCTTTATCCATGACTCTGATAGCATTGTTGCCTGAATCCGCAATATACAGGCGTCCGTCATCTCCGACCGCCAGCCCCTTAGGATAGCTGAAGCCGGCACTGATGCCCTTGCCTTCTGTATATGATTCTCTGCGGTTTCCTGTCAGGGTTCTGGTCGTTGTTCCGTTAACAAATCTGATGACATGGTTTGCCGTATCGGATACCGCATATCCGTCTGCGTATTTTACTATATCCCAGGGCTCCAGAAAGAAGCTTTCAGCATTGGTCGAGTCCCTGTAGCCTCCCACAGGCTCTCCCGAAAGGTCCTTCACTCCTATTTTTCCCGAATATAATGACGGGACGCCTCCTTCTATGCGCCATATCACCTTGTTATAGGTATCGGTCACCATCATCGAGCCGTCTGCTTCTTCGACTATTCCTGACGGCGCTCCTATCATGCTGAAGGCGCTCTGCTCCGCAGCCGATGAACAAAACGCTCCGGAAACAAGCATTGCAGCGCAGCTGATGCATGCGATAATTCGTTTCATCACAGATCATTCCTCCTTTCCGGTCACTGTTTCTTCACCATTGGACTGTGCTGCAGGATAGGCCTCCGGGATCGGGTTTGATGAGCTTCCATCTGCTGCATCAGGATCCTGAATGCCGGCATCTGATGTATCTGCTGCCGTGTCTTCCGGCTCTGCTGCATCGGTTTCCGCAGGGTTCGCCTCGGATGTACCTCCTTCGGCAGAGGCTGATCCGGATACTTCTCCGACTGATGCATCTGATTCCTTATCATTGCCCGGTTCGTCTGCAGCAGCTTCATCTTCCTCTGCCGGCGGCAGAAGATCCTCAGCCGCTGAGAAGAATGACATCACATTCTGTGGCTCTATCTGGAGAGACATAGCGACTTGTTCCTTGGTGGTTGGAAGTTTTATGCTGCCGTCCGTATAGTTTACTATTGTTCCAAGATTTAATCCGGATCCGTAATTATCCATCAGAGTTACTGTTGCACCGTTATTTATGCAGACATAACCAACTTCTTGATTCCTAAAATACTCCACTATACTGCCTGAATTAAGAGTAACAGAACCAATATTCTGTATGGTACTTATTTGAGAGTTGTTCAGTTCCACAAGTCCATCTCCGGAATTAGTGATAGTAGTTTTTTCAGTTTTATTACAATCACTAAGAACAAATCTTCCGGAATTATAGATGTAATTTCCTATTGTACAATTTGTTGCTTCAATGCTTCCGGAATCCAAACTGCCCTCAAAGGATGTAAGATCATTTAATACAAGCGGACTGTCGGTCTTAAATGCAAACCCGCTTAACACTCCTTTTTCTATGGTGATTTCTGATCCTGTCGGGATTATCATTCCTTCTGTTCTGTTAGCCGAAAGCGATTTTCCATTCAGATCTATTTTAGTACTGACAGATAACTGATACCAGATTTTATCGTTTCCATCTGCTTCATAGCTTCCATATCCGAACTGCAGATAATCACCGCTTGTCATGTCCACGTTCTGCAAAAGAATTATTCTGTTCGTATATACTTCAAATTCAGTAAGGACATAGGATAAGCACTTTCCCAAAGCCTCAAACATCAATCCGTTGTCATTTTCTGCCACAAACAACATTGGATAATCATCATTGAATATCACGGTTTGCGGTTTACCATCAGAATTCGTCGCTGTATAGCTGATGCTTCCGCCGTTTTTGAGTGTAAACATTTCGCCCGTACAGGATGTGATCTGAGGATGCTTATCTTCGCTGCCGAGGCTTACGGTGCCTGCGTCACTTGCTGAAAAGCTGCAGCCGTCAAAGCTTCCGCCGGTTATATTTATCTCTGCATTGCCTCCGACAGCGGACAATGTGCAGTCACTGAAGGTTCCTCCTGTTATATCCGCACTTCCTCCGGACACAGTCAGGGAGCCGCCAAGCTCTCCGCCTGAAATGCGGAAGCTTCCTGCATTTACCGTAATATTACCCTGCAGCTTTCCTGTGTTTTCAAAGCTTCCCGAACTGAACAGACCTTTTCCTCCGACTATAAGAGTATTCATACTCGTATTGGTCATCGTACCGTTATTGGTTATTTCTCCTGCAGCCTCCAGGTGTCCGTCGTTATTTACAGTATTTCCCGCAGCCACGGTAAGACTTACACCGCTTTCCAGTATCAGTGTATCGGTACTTCCGATATTCAGTACTCCGTTGTCGACGACCAGCTCACCGCTTCCGGTCACATTTACCTGACTGTAGGTGTTGAGTGCGGTCTGCAGCTCTGCTGCGGTCACAGGCATGGCAAGGGTGACTGAGGTCGGATCCTCAGTCGGAGTATCGGATGCACCTCCAGAATCGGAGGAGCCTGAGCCGGAGCCTCCTGAGCTTCCCGAGCCGCTTCCGCTTCCCGAATCCGAGTCTGCGGACGGCGTACCGCCGAATACCGAATTAACGACAGGCGGCGCAGCTCCTGCAGTCGTCAGTCCCTGCTGTGACGCCTGGGACTTTATCTCATTCATTTTCTGCTGCGTTCTGTTCTTTTCATTTCTCAGTCTGTTATCCGCATCATTGATAATGGCTCCCACATTCATACCGGAGCCTGCGATCCTGTTTGCCAGAGAGGAATTATTTTTGATCTCCATTGCCGCAAAGCCCGGCACCTCTTCCTCCTTTATCCTGTCAATAATGATGGAGCACCTGTTATTTGCCGCACCAGTAGGGGTAATATGGATATCTGCCTTATTTCCGGCAGTAAGCCTGGTAGTCCTCATCTCTCCGCTCACAGGATCCGCCGCGCTTATCTCCACAGCGCCGTCAAAAAGCTGTATCTGGGAATGGGTACTGTCTATTATCCTCACGACTCCGCTGGTGCCTCTGATGCCGGTCACCATGGTAGAGGATCTGATATTAAGAGTCTCATCCTCCTGCAGCGGCTTATCCACATTAAAGAAAAGATTTCCGCTGTTCAGCTTCAGCTCCAGCTTTTTTCCCTCCTGGGCCACCGAAACTGCGCTGACCGCATCCAGCTTCACCGCCTTGCTGTCGTCAAGTGTTATCCACGCATAGGACGAGGCATCGGTCGATACACCGTATCCGTCAAACAGCTTCATGTTGTTTATAATCGATGCGTTCTTTCCGGTCTTGTTTGTAACGCTTACAGTGCCCTCCGTTCTGGACAGTCTCATGGAGGCATCCGCAGTAATATCTGCTCTCGCCGTAAATGTTCCCGCCGAAATGAGACATATCACGGTAAGCAGGGATACAAGCCTTTTGATTCTGAATTTACATAATGCAAATGAATTCTTCATTTTTACCTTTTCCCGCAATCAAGTGTTTTCTCTTACATTCAGCACTTCAGTCCTATCGTACCGAAAATGTTCGCATTTTTAGTCACGGCACCGGACTGCTGCCGACCCGCCGCGTTATTTCTCAGCCGTTTCCCAGCAGCAGCTTGCCTTAAAGCTGTTTACAAGCTCCGGGTCCAGCTTTTGCTCACGCTCGGCCATATCCGTAATGATTCCCAGAGCCCTTTCCGTCGGCATTCCCGGCTTATAAGGCCTGTCATCCGCTGTCAGTGCATCGAAGATGTCCAGTATGGTGATCATTCTGACCTCTTCCGGGATCTCATCACCCTTAAGTCCCTCAGGATAGCCGCTGCCATTTAAAAGCTCATGATGGCAGAATGCCCATTTTCTGACGTTTGACATATCCTTCGTAAAATGCAGCCTTGATAGAAGGCTGTCGGTCAGAGAAACATGCCTTTCCATTATCTCTCTTTCCTCTGCCGAGAGGGTTCCCTTTCTGATCTCCAGCATTCTGAGCTCCTCCGGAAGTATCCACGGGAGTATGTCTCCGTTTTCCTCGGTATAGGTCTTTTCCGCCAGTGCTCTGACCTTTTCCAGCATTTCGTCGGTCATGAATCCGCAGCTGTTCGCCTTGTCCACTATGGCTTCGGCGTTCACGGTCTCCTCCCTCGTCTCCCTGAAGGTCTCTTCGCTGATATGTCCCTTAAGATATTCGATCTCGGACAGAAGCCGTACGCGTCCGAGCCTGACTGAGATATCCTTCTGCTGCTCAGGCAGAAGTCTGTACATCTTGTTCATCACCTCCAGCGGAGTGATAAGCTTTCCCAGATCATGCAGCCATACCGCACTGATCAGCTCCCGTCTGTGACCCGGAGAGAACCTTTCCTTTCCGTTTAGTGACAGGCTCTCAGCGTTGATCGTATTGATCCAGCGTTCGGCATATTCCGCCATATGTCTGGTATGGGATCCGTTGTAAGGAGTCCTTTCGTCGACTGCTGCGGAAATAAGCCTGACGACCGAATCGAACATTTCCCTCAGTTCCTCAGTATATCTTACATTCTCAATGGTGACCGCCGCCTGGGAGGCTATGGCTTCAACTATTCTGACTGTATCCCCGGAAAAGCTGCATATACCGCCGCTTTCATCCTGAGCATTGATCAGCTGCAGCACTCCTATGGTCTCGCCGTCCCTGTCCAGCATCGGCACCACCAGCATGGATATAGTCTTATATCCGGTAATCGCATCATATTTTCTCGGACCTGTCAGATCATGCTCTGTACAGCTGTAGACATCATCGATGATTATGGTCTTTTTATCCAGTGCGGAGATAGCGCATACGCTGGAACGATCCAGCGCCACCGGAGGAAGCTTTGGCATCGAGCCCCCGAGACCATCCTC
>JAQXPY010000108.1 GCA_029100885.1 Clostridiales bacterium
GGAACCACCTGCTTTGCACCAACGGCAGAGATCACGACATCGGCATTCATTTCCGCCACCTGCTCCGCTGTCACCTCGGTATTGAGATGTACCTTGACGCCTTCCCTCTCGCAGCGGGCCGCCAGTACCTCTATAAATCTGTGCATGTCCTGTTTGAAAGGCATCCAGCGCTCATGCTTTATCTGTCCTCCCAGACTGTCTGATTTTTCAAACAGCGTGACATCATGACCGCGCTGTGCGGCTGTTATCGCAGCCTCCATGCCTCCCGGACCTCCGCCTACGACTATTACCTTCTTAGGCTTGGTCGGCGGGAAGCCGAGCTTATGCTCCAGCTCGTCTCCTATCTCCGGATTGAAGGCGCAGACAAAGTTTCTGTTGGACAGATAATTGTAGAAGCAGGTATAGCAGCGGCAGCACTGCGTAATGTCCTCCTTGTTTCCTGAAAATGCCTTTTCCGGGAAATAAGGATCACAGAGTGACTGTCTTGCCACCTCTACTATGTCAGCCTTTCCACTGGCAATGATCTCCTCCATCATGTCCACATCGTTTATGCCTCCGAGTGTCGCAACAGGAGTCTTGACATGCTTTTTGATCTCTGCGGCATACTGAACATTGATGCCGTGATCTATGAACATGGAAGGATGTGTAATGACAAACACATCATTATTCTCATGAATTCCGGCAGAAACATGGATGATATCGACCTTTCCGTCGATCATCTTCGCCATCTCTATGCCTTCCTCTATGCCGTAGCCCTCAGGTATGCACTCGGATCCGCTCATACGGAACTCTATAGGGAAATCCGGCCCCACTGCCTCTCTGACCTTCTCAATGACAAGCAGAGAAAAACGCATACGGTTCTCGAGGCTTCCTCCCCACCTGTCTGTTCTCTTATTGAAATACGGTGAAGCGAACTGTCCCAGCAGCCAACCATGGCCTCCGTGGATAAGCACCATATCAAAGCCAGCTTCCTTGACAAGCCTTGCGGCATTTCCGAAGGCCTCGGCCGTTTCCATGATCTGCTCCTCAGTCATAGCCCTGACAGGTACGCCTTGGGCATTTACCTCATCATTCGGACCAATAAGAGAATAATCCGCATGTGTATGGCTTCTGGCAGCTCCGAACTTTCCTCCGTGGGCCAGCTCCATTACCGCCTTGCAGTTGTGCTTGTGGAACTCATTGGACATCCTCTTGAGTGACGGAAGGGACATATCATCATAGAGTATAATCTCCTTTGTATGGGATCTGCCTATAGCCTCGACGATGCCAAGTCCGATACAAACGCTGGCCAGCCCGCCCTTGCCGCGGTTGGCATGAAAAGCGATATCCTCCTCTCTCATGTGACAGTCCGGATCCAGCTCCGGGTTAGACATAGGAGCACCGAATATCCTGTTCTTAAACGTCACGCCGTTGATGGTGATAGGACTGGCAAGATTCGGATAATACTTGTTTTTCATTGCTGCTTTCCCCTTTCTTTTATGATCGTGTCATTGCGGTGTCTGGGTGTGTCATTGGTGTTATTGGGTGTCATTGAGGACGGTTTCTGTGTCATTGGGGACGGTTCCGACTGACAACATTCATGTGTCATTGGGGACTGTTCCGACTGACAACATTCAAAAGATATAAATTGTCAAAAAGAACCGTCCCTATTGACAACTTTGACACTCAGACACTTAGTTCCTCACCGGAATTATCTCCAGCCAGTAGCCATCAGGATCTTCTATGAAATAGATACCCATGTCAGGATTTTCATAACAGATACAGCCCATCTCACTGTGAAGCTTATGAGCCTCATCAAATTCAGCCGTGCGGAAAGCCAGATGGAACTCACAGTCTCCCAGATCATATCTGCGGTTCATATCTCTCATCCAGGTAAGCTCCAATTCAAAATCCGATTCCTCATTTGCAATATAAACGATGATAAAGGAGCCGTCCTTTGCTTCCTTTCTGCGAACCTCCTTAAGTCCCAGTGCCTTTTCATAGAAATCCAACGATTTCTGAAGATCAAAGACATTGTAATTTTCGTGAACCATCTTGAATTTCATCGTTTGTTTTCTCCCTTCTGTCTTCTTTTATCACCCCGTCGTTTTACGGGGTCGTTTTTCAACCTTGATCCCGTACCCGCAGCTTCCCGACCACAGCTTCCCGACCGCAGCTTCCAGGCTTCAGTTCCCTCCGGCATGCTGAAAAGAACCATTTATACGGTGTCAGCGGATATCAGTTCTCCCACATTCCGGAAAGAAAATACAGCAGCGAGCCCCATATATGCACAGAATAGTAAAAGCCTTCCGCATCCCTTCCCGTGCTCAGCATTTCCCTTGCCATATGTCTGTCAATAAAAGTAAAACCGTCAAAAAGCTCCGAGCCTCTCGCCCCGCTCTGGGAAAGCTCCGTCAGATCCTCGACTTCTATCACCGCACAGACCATGCCGTTGCATTCGTCCGTCATTCCCGGAGTGGAGAACAGTCCCGGATTGCATACAAATAACCTGTCCGTATCCTTGACGGTAAGTCCTGTCTCTTCTCTTATCTCACGTCTTGCTGCAGACAGCAGCGGTTCTTCAGAGCCCTTGTCTTCCGGGTCCAGCAGCCCTGCCGGAGGACTCAAAACAAAGCGGCCCACAGGATATCTGAATTCCCTCGGCATCAGCAGCACCGGCTCCCTGTCCCTCTCTTTGATGATCACGATGCATGTCACCGCGTCGGGAACCGATCGCCGGAACTCTTCATCCGTCATTGTCGCCGCAATATCCTCAGGTCTTCGCCTTGTGGCATCATAATAATGCTTGCCCGGCGCATACTTCAGATCAAACACCTTGATAAACGGCGTGTCCAGCAGCAGCTCAACATTTTCCTTTTTTATATCCATCTAATCTGCCTCTTTTCGTTCTGCGGTATTTTAAATAGATTATACCTTATAAAAATAGACCCGTACTGTTTTTCTTCAGTACGGATCTGTATTTCCTTGTGCCGTTGTCCCGGCATCGGCTGCGAAGTGGCAGCTTCGCAAAGCCCTGACTGCACGGATCAGAAATTAAAGGGGTGTGATTTAAAATCTGTAAGCACTTTCTTTTGTTGTTCCGATGATAGCATTCTTTCCCTTAAAGATAAAATACATATGCCGGCATGTTAATCATACCTTTTTAGTATATTTACGGCATTGCTTTAAGAATCCCCCTCAGCTGCCTCATTTGCCGGGTAATAAGAAAAATCATTTTTTCGGATCATTTGCAGGATCATCTGACGAATTATTCTTCGTGACATTTGCCCGATCATCTACCGATCTCTCTGTCGATTTCTTTGCCGCTCTCCTCCTCTTTATACGCTTAACGATCAGGACAACGAGCGCGGCTATTGCCGCCAGCAGTGCTATGGAAGGCAGGTTGATAACCAGACTGAAAAGCAGCGAGCCGATAAATGCTGTCATATCCACAAGATTTTCTTCGATGCCTGCAATTATCCTTTCCCCGAGTCCGGCCTTTTCATCAACTCCCGCATAGCTTACTTCGTTTATCCTAAGCTCTACCGTGCTGTAGCTGATTCTATTGTCGTAGATCCTCAGTCTTGAAGCGTTGCTCTCTATCTCATAGCTTATCTCGCTGAGTCTTGACTCTATGGCAATGATGCTTTCCACATCTTCGGCCTTTTCCATAAGCTCAAAGAGCTTTTCCTGCTCTGTTCGAAGTGTCCTAAGCCTTGCTTCCAGATCGCTGTAGGTAAGCGTGACATCCTCAACATTTTCAGATCTGCTCGTTACTACTCCGGCTGTCAGAGCCGAGTCCAAGAACTCATCCAGCCTGTCCTTCGGGATCCTGATGAGCATGTACATATTGCGCCTGCTGTCGGAATTCGAATATTCATCCGAGTTCTCGATGTAACCCCCAAGCGCTGATGTTTTCTCCCGTACAAGAGCAATGAGATCATTATATCTGTCGGTATTCATCCCGACATTCACCCTCCGGATAAGCTTTCCGCTGATCTCTCCTACCTCGGACGCATCCTCATTTCCGCTCGTTACAGACAGTGCCGCATCCTCGGTGACCTGATATGACGTACCGCCTTCATCGTATTCGGCTGCTTCAGCTGCCGCAGTCTCCTTCATTGACATTGCGCCGAAAGCCATGCCTGCACTGTCGTATACTCTATCCTCCGAAGCACTGATGCTGTTGCCGTATTCCTCGCTGCTATATCCACCGGTGTTGAAAGTCCGTTTTCCTGCGAAGCCGCAGCCGGACAGGACTCCTGCACACAGCAGCACCGCCGACAACATCGTGATCACTGCCCTGACACGAATACGGCTACGCAGGCTGTTTGTCTTTGTTCCTGAGTTCTTCATATACGATATTTCCTTTCCCCTGCGGACTATCATTCTGCATTTCCGATACGGACTTGCGTTATGCCTTTCACCACGGACTTGCGTTATGCCTTTCACCGCGGACTTGCGTTATGCACTTCCGATACGTTCAGTTATTTGTTATTATATTCCGATACTATCAAAACGCATCCTGGTTCACAATACACGGGTAAGTTTCCTAAGAAAACCGTCATAAAGCCTACAGATATAAGCTGAAGGCTTTAGAATTCTTTAATACATTTAAGAATTTTTAATATGTGCTTTATGCCGCCTTCATGTACAATGAGTATATAAAAAAACTGTAACTGTTCAGCACCTGAAGGATTATATCAGGAAAAACATGCTTGTATGTTTTTCCTGATGAAATCCTGAAGGGTCTGAGGAGCAGACGGTAAGAATATGAGCAAGAAGCAAGCCGAAGGCGAGCGGATTGCGAATAATCTTACCGGGTGCTGAACAGT
>JAQXPY010000109.1 GCA_029100885.1 Clostridiales bacterium
TTATTGCAGAGTATTTGTTTACTTACTTGCGAAAAATGGGTTTTCATCTGACTCTTTTAATAGAAGAGGGGCAGACACTAAGAGAGCATCTATTAAATATAACAGAAAGTGATGCCCTCATAATGTGCAGCTACCCAAGACAATTTAACGATGAAAAAGAAATGGCACGCCGTGCAAAAAAAGCTGGTGCCAAGGTAATAACTATAACCAATTCCGTTGCTGAAGCAATGACTTTAAATGGAGATTATAGAGTTGTAATCACCGACCAAAAAAGAACTTTCTTTAATTCATATGTTGTCCCTATGGCATTTTGTAACCTTCTGCTTCTGAAGATAAATGAGTTAGCTCCTTCCAGAGTTGAAAAAGCTATGAAGCGATATGCAGAGAATGTCCTTTCAGATAAATGATTTTATTATCTATATTCTCTATATTTAGAAAAAGCATGCCTGATCCTCAGATTGTGACACGATTTATTTTTTCGACACACTTTTCGATCACCAATATCGTTTCTTTTTAAAGTAATAAATACATCCGCCGACTATTATCAGACTCAATGCAATGACCGCAGGATACCCGTATATCCATTGCAGCTCAGGCATATTGACAAAATTCATACCGTACCAGCCGGCAATAAGAGAAAGAGGCATAAAAATCGTAGTCACAATGGTCAGAAGCTTCATCACCCTGTTCTGCTCCAGGTCTGTCTGAGCCTGATATTCACTGCTGACCTGGCTGGCATATTCTCTCAGCATCTGAGTTTCCGACTGCAGGCGGTTGAGTCTCCTGAGTATGTACTGAAGTCTCGCTGAGCTAACTTCATCCAGAAGATCGTCTGTATTCTCCTGAAGCGATGATACCATATCTATCATCTGGGCGTAAAATCTGTTGTACTGGATGAGTTCTTTTCTAAGAGCGCTCATCCTGCTGATAAATTTCTCCGTGCTGTTGTCAAGAACCATCTGCTCCAGTTCCGAGATGCGTACCTCCATTTTCTGGATATATGACAGATCGTCCAGTATCAGAGCAAGATAAAAGTCCATTAATAGATCATCCGCCCCGTCGGCATGATGCGGACGCATATCCATTATCCTGTCAATGCACTCTGCCGCTTCTCCGTCGTGATCCACAAACAGAATGTTTGTCTTCCACCATATAAATATAATAGACTTTTCTTTATGGCGCGGCTCTTTCGGAACATGTATCTCACCGATTATGCGATCCTGCTCTGTAATCAGTCTGCAGAAGGTATTTTTCCCGGAAGAAAGCATATCCGGCGGCGGCATGAGCATTTCAGGTATGCTGTATTCCGACAATTCTCCCGGCGTCAGCACAGCCAATGTCTTGTGCCATTCCACCGGTGCTCCCGGGTCTGCAGGTCTAAGCTTATCTTCTATATGATAAAACATTTTTCATCCTCCGACGGAAGCTGTCATCAGGATTAACCGTTCCCGCTTGAAACAGACCTGAATACAGCTGTTTATGATTATACAGATCACCGCGCAATGCACTTTCTTAAATATGCCGATGCCACATCAATGATCCACACCAGAATAACCAGTCCAAGGCATATCGCACCGGCAGTATTCCATGAATAATGATTCATGGCGAAAACGAGCGGAGCTCCGATTCCTCCGGCTCCGACAAGTCCCAGCACTGAAGCTTCTCTGATGTTTACATCAAATCTGTACAGTACCGAAGAGAGCAGCGCCGGTTTCAGCTGAGGCATGACCGCATATCTGATGCACGACGATATAGGCGTTCCCATAGAGGCAAGTGCCTTGAAGGGTCTCATATCCAATGCCTCCAATGCCTGAATAAACCTCTTGCTTAAAAGTCCTATACTGCACACAGCAAGAGTCAGCACTCCTGTAAATGCTCCCGGACCCGAGACCCTGATAAAAATAAGTCCGTATACAAAAAACGGAACTGAACGAATCATCATGATGAGTATTCTTGAGATAACAGCTGCCGGTCCCGGTACAAGCTTTTCTGAACCAAGGATGGAAAGAGGCAGAGCCGCAAAGGCTCCGAGAACGGTTCCCACGACAGAAATACATACAGTCTCAAGTATCAGATATGCCAGTCCGCCGCTGTCGCTCCTGAGAAAAAATTCCATGTCAGGCTGCACAAATCCCATAAGCATGGCCCGCACTGCCTTAAGACTGGTTCTTGACATGTCAGGGGGCGCTATCCCGATAGTACAGAAAACAAATACGGCTGCGGCTATGATCAATATAGCCTGTTTCGTTGTCTTGCCTGCTCTCATTTCTCCACGGACTATTTTTCCCAATACGCTGCTTACCGTCTCTATGATACAAACTGCCAGAAACAGCATTATCAGTATCATCCCTACCTTGTCGTACTCTGTCCATGATATCTTTTCATTGAGCAGCAGACCTATTCCTCCGGCGCCCACATAACCAAGTATAGAGCTGTGTCTGACATTTGTTTCCAGCAGATACAATGCATTGGATAAAAATGAAGGAGCGATCTCAGGTATCACAGCCCGTATATACGCCCTGCCACGGCCTGCGCCCATAGAGGCAAGCGCTTCATAAGGCTTGAGCGTTATCGCTTCTATATCTTCATATGTAAGCCTCGTCATTACCGCAAATGTGAATATTCCTATGGCAAGGCTTCCGGAAAAGGTTCCGAGGCCAAAGAGAAATGTTGTCAGCAGCGCCAGTATCAATGCCGGAAACGACCTGAGTATCTGAATGATCAGTCTGAGCGCCCACCTGATACCTGCAGTATTTTTCATATTTCCAGCACAGATCGGCGCTGCGAGCAGAGCCAGCAGCGCTCCTGAAAAGGTTCCCGTGACCGACATGCTTATAGTATCGATCAACGGACTGATAATTCGTTTTGCGAAGCCTGTATCCGGCGGAAACATTTTGCATACAATATCCGTAAGATGGCTGCTTCGGGAAATAAAACTCGTCAGAGAGCAATCCGTAAAAACTGCGGATAATAAGAAAACCATAGTGACCGCAGCTGCGGCTGCGGCTGTTTTTATCCTGTGATATTTCATGGCTCACCTGTTTTTCTGCCGCAGACATCAGACTTCGTCTGTTTGTTACAGGACCTTTCCGACTCTTCTGTGTCAAGTTCTTCCGACTCCTTAACACATGAACATTCCGACTCCTTGTCAGACTCGGAACACTCCCCATCGTTTCGATAGACCCTTCTGAAAATATATTCGGTATCGGTATCCGCAGGACCGTCAAATACAACGCATCCCGCCTTCATTCCTATAAGTCGGTCTGAATACTCCTTTGAAAGCTCCAGATTATGACTGTTCATCAGTATGGTAAGACCGTTTTCAAGCTGAAGCTGCTTTAAAAGCTCAAGTATCTGTCTTCCCGTCACGGGATCCAGTGAAGCGACCGGTTCATCAGCCAGCAGGATCGCCGGTTCTCTCATCAGTGCCCTGGCAATCGCCACCCTCTGCTTCTGACCTCCAGAAAGGTTCTTTACAGGCTCGTATGCCTTATCCTTTATTCCAACCTTTTCCAGCAGACAGAGAGCTTTTTCTGTTCTTTCCTTTCCGAATAGTCCCAGGGCTGAAGACAGAAAGCCCATATCCGGCAGGCAGGCATTAAGCACATTCTGCAGACAGGAGGTATTCTCAACAAGCGCAAAATCCTGATATATTGTACCTATCCTTTTCTGCAGCCTCCTGCGCTCCTTCGATGAAGCGTTGTCAAATCTGATACCATCAAGCAGCACAGTACCGCCGTCATTTCTCAAGGATCCGTTCAATATGCGAAATAATGTCGTCTTTCCGGCACCTGATGATCCGATCACGGAGACAAATTCGCCCTGACCGACGGAAAAGCTTGCGTCGGTCAGAGCGTCTGCGGATCTCTGAAATTGTTTCCTTATGTTATTTACACTGAGAAGCATTGATAATCCTCAAAACTATTGCTGTTGTCTCCGGCATTTCATGCTTATGCAGCCGGCTTACTCCTCGAGAGATTTCAGCAGCTTCTGTGCCTCTCTCTCCTTGTCATAATCCGAATCCTTTCCCCAGGTATATCCAACCTGGCTGAAGACGCTTATGATCTCTTTTCCTTCTTCAGTCTCGGACATTTCGATAAACGCTTCCCCGAGAGCCTTACGAAAATCCTCATCCTGCATCAGATCAGAGGTCTTGCTGTAAGCGATCATATCGTTATAGATTCCGTCGGTCACCCCTATGACCCCTGTCTGCTCGACCATCGGAGCAGTTCCTCCGAAATCACTCTCCCAGATCGTGGCATTCTTGATCCTGATATGACCGTAGGAA
Organism: Clostridiales bacterium; assembly: GCA_029100885.1. Classification (GTDB taxonomy): domain Bacteria; phylum Bacillota; class Clostridia; order Lachnospirales; family Lachnospiraceae; genus Avilachnospira. The sequence continues at coordinate 4,289 of JAQXPY010000109.1, forward strand.
ACCATAATATCAGCCTGTCCGGCAGCAAGCCTGGCCACAGAGGTCGTATGTGAATCCGACTGAACAACATGCTCCAGATCACTTATTCCCTTGCCGTACTTATCCTGAAGCCACAGACACGGGTAAATATAGCCGGATGCGGAGGTCGGTCCAAGCACCGACCATGTGGCACTGTTAAGCTCTTCCCATGTCAAATCCTCACCGCTGTTTACCTTACTGATAAGCTCCTGTCCCTTAGGCGTAGGTCCTGCAAGAATAATGCAGCGATAATATGTGCTCATATCCCTAGTGTTTTCTTCTATCGTTCCATCATTCCAATCCCTCGGATCTGTTGAATCCTTGTTGATAGCATAACGAAGGGCAGTGAGCAGAACATCACAGTCCTCAGAGAACAGAACATAGTTTCCGCCTGAGATAAAGCCTATATCAGCGCTGCCTGCGCTGAGCGCCTCTCCCACGGCTGTATAGCTTGTGCCGACAGTCATATCTATATCATCAACCTTGTAGCCTTTTTCCATGAGGCTGCTCTTGATCAGCTCTTCCATCGGCTCTGTAGCAGTGATTATCTGATCTGCATCCGCATAAGGTGAGAAGGCGATCTTAAGGGATTTTATTTCCACCGGTCCCTCTGCCGCCTCTGAAGCACCGTGAGCTTTTTCTGTCTCTGTTTCAGCTGCGGAGGCTATATTATTTGCTGCAGCTGCTGCATCTGTTTCAGCTTTTCCCGAGCAGCCCGCAAGCATACCAATGCTTAAAGCTGCTGCTGTCAGAAGTGTTACGAACTTTCTCATTTTTTTCCTGTATGATAATCAGAAAGCTGATTATCACACTTTCCTTTCTTTTTAATATAGTAGTTCAATACAATTCAGATACCATGGACTCTTTATTGTTCCTGTGAAATCATTAAAAATTTACTACTAACACTGCAAAAAATCAACAACTACCGCCTCTCCTTCACTGGCATCACACTCGGATTTCCTCATATTCCAACAGCCGGCAGCAATCACAGTCCCATACATATGCCCTGTCTGCCAGCTGCTCCACCGGTAATACCTCCGTTTCATTAACCTCACACACCATTGCCGACAGCTTATCGATGCTCTGTTCCTCACTGAAGGGATAGATCAGCATTTCATTGACCGAGCTTGGGATCACGAACCATCGCCTTATTTTCCTGCTTTCTCCGAATTCCCTCAGAGCTTCTGTGTTCAGTATCGAAGCTGCTCCTCTGTATCCGCCTGGGTTTGACACTACATAAAGCGGAATATCATCCCCATCAGGTTCTGTGGGAGCAAATACACCAAGTGCCTCCGCCAGCACAACTGATATCGGCTTTATGATAGTTTCCGCAAAGGTATTCTTCTCTGCCATGCTCCACACTTCCTGTTCGGAAATATTCATAGTCGTGAGGTATTCTCTGCTTATTTCAACGCTTACCCTTGCGGAATCAATACTGTCCCTGACATACAGATACGCTTCTATGCCCTCAAACTCAGTGACCCTTGTGACCGAATTAAAACCATTTTCCGGCGCCCGGTTCGATGAATCGCATCCCGCTTTTATGTTATTCCGGGATCTCCTGAGACCTATATACAGATTTCCCTCAAGATATTCCTTGCAGCGCAGTTTTTCTCTCAGCTGCTCGCCTATCTCCAATGCTTCTTTTTCTTCATAGATGTTTGTCATACTATACTTCCTTCTCCCCGTAAAGCCTGATAGGACAGCTGAGATACTTACTGATCCGGATCTGATTTATCCGATCCGCTTCTGATATGATTTTGACCTGGCTCTGATATGATTCTGATATTTTCTGACTTTGTTCTGATATGATTCTGATATTCTCTGACTTTGCTCTGATATGATTCTGATATTCTCTGACTTTGCTCTGATGTGATTCTGATACTCTCTGACTTTGCTCTGATGTGATTCTGATTTTGTTCTTAAACTGACCCTGAACGGCAGCTGCGATTAGGCTTGATTTGACACGCATCCGGAATTGATACATACAGCAAGTTAAAGCAGCAAACAGAAAACAAAATAAAAGCAAATGCAAGGCATTGAAAAACAATAAAAAAAAACAAACAGTAATCAATATCAATCGATACAGACAGATTACGATACAGTTCAACAAGTTGTTTTTGCTATGGAATATAAAGCAGCGGGATATTAGAATAATGACATTGATGTCTGATATAAGATGCTTCAGAAAAGAATCATCTGTTTCTGAATGCTTCAGATCATTTTCGCTGCCTGAACAGTTTCTTTATATCCTATCCGGCAGCTTAAGTCAACAGCATTCTCCGAGGTTTCGGATTTTGTAAAAAGGGATCAGATTCAGTCAGGTGATCAGGCGTTCAGCTGCCTGCCATCTGAAGACAGTGGTTTTTCCGTCTGTGACAATAGATTTGCATGGCTCGGGATGATAGATTTTCTTGTTCCGATATTAATAAAGAAAAAGCGGCTTACTCACGACTGAAGTCACGAGAATGCGCCGCTAATTTTTCAAGCCCAAAACCTGGTGCACCTTCTGCCCGATAGGTACTATGACACAGCTTATCTGCAAGCTGAAAGCCAGACAGTATTAAACAGCAGCCGCTATAGTCTCACTTATCAGGCCTGACAAAAGCTCCGGCAGGCAGTTTTAAAACAGCTGTCCCGGAAGAACCAGCTTTTCCATAGGAGGGAACTGACGATCAAATTCCTCCGCCTTCTGCTCATCCACAAAGTATCCGGAAGGCGGAGCATATTCGCCTGTAATACCGTTCAGATATCCAGGTATCAGTTCCTTACAGAGAAAGAATGATGCATCTGCATCCTCCGGCAGCCCGTGATACCTGATTCCGTAATTCGATGCCTCAGAAAAGCCGCTCTTACCGTAAAAATCAATATTTCCTTCAAAACAAACGGCTCCGCAGCCAAGTTCAGCAGCTCTTTCCAGTGTATAGTCCAGCAGCAGCTTGCCGTATCCCTTTCTCTTCAGGTCATTCGCAATGCAGATAGGGCCCATTGCCATGATCGGAATATCTCTCCCGTCATCACTCTTTATAACTGCCTTCATAAAGATATTCTGACCGATAAGCCGCCCGTCCTTATACATGACATAATCCAGCTCCTTAACAAAATCAGGATCGTTTCTGAGCTGATTGAGCACAAAATGCTCAAGACATCCCGGTCTGTATACATTCCAGAACGATTCTCTCACCAGTGTCTCGACCGCTCTGTGTTCATCTTCTGTTTCATGTCTGATAATGATGTTATCACTATTCATATTATTTGTCATATTCGTCATATCTCTCACCTTATAATTCTTTCTGTTTCCGTTCAGCTCCTTTACTTTTCTGTTCCTGTCAAAAAAAGAATCAATATGCCTGTCTGCTGCAGCCGTCACTGCCGGCTTATCTTCAGACGTATCATAAATACTGTAAAGCAGAAACAGCGGTCCGTAGTATTCCAGGGCGGCAGCTTTTGCCGAATCAGCATCCGAGTATACAGAAAAAAACATATCCCTTACATATTCAAGCGGTCCGGATGAAATATACTGACAGTACAATTCTCTCATTTCTGCCGAGCTGTACTGCTCAAGTGTCAGCATCTTTCTGAATAAAGAAGGGAATTCTTCCTCCGTCCAATACCTGAACATCTCTTTTGAAAATGCAATTATACTTTCGGGAGAAACAGAAGCGTATGAATCGCTCATCTCCTCGATGGTTCCTTCCGGTACTCCGCAGGAGTGAGCGTTCTCGTAATCCTTCTCCTGCATCCTGCAAATGATGCTGTCGAATATCTCCTGTTTTCCCGAAAAATGCTTGTATAATGCTGCCTTTGTGATACCAAGCTCAGCAGCGATGTCCTGCATGGAAGTCCCGGAAAAACCATTTGCCGCAAACAGCCTGAGGGCCGTCTCCGTTATTCTATCCTTTGTTTTTTTATTCTTGACCTGTTCCGTAATAACTGCCTCCTGTGCTGTCAAAATATCCGGATATCAAAAGTAACCGTTCGGTTACCATGATTATAGTTACCATTCGGTTACCTGTCAAGTGTCTGATTTTCAGTTTACTGTTCTTTTCCGGTTGTTTTCCCGGTCTCTTTCCCGATTGCTTTTTCAGTCGCTTTTTCGGTTGTTTTCCCCGATTCGCCTGCAATATACGGCTTTAGCTTAATATTGCTCTGATCCGGCACATTACTTCCGCTGCAGGCCCATCCCATAAACAGCATAAAGATGATAAGACCGATAACCCACAGCACAGCTGCTCCGATACTCCATAATAATGACCAATCAAGCAGAAAATGAAGTCCCAGCAGTATAGCAGCCGGTATCAGGCCTTCAAGATTAAGCAGCATATTAATGGCGAGGCAGATAAAAAAGCTGCCGTCTGTCCTGATTTTTTGCTTTTTCATAATTAAATTCCCTCTCTTGCCTTCGGCTGCTCAGACCTTTCCTAATTCATCCGGAAAACACATAAGCATGTTTTTCTCTCTTCGATCATTCATGTGCTGAACAGTTACGGTCTTTGACATAATTCCTGATTAGCTTTATACTTCATCCGAATAGTTTTTACATCCCCCATCGAAGCGACCGCCATATAGTTTTCTATTCCCATAGGCTGGTTTCCCTCCGATATTACCGGATTTATTCTCTGAAAAACAATCCGGCCGCTGACACATTGAGGTAGAAAAAATGATAAGAAAATTTATTCCTTATTACAAACCATACAAAAAAGTATTTCTTATAGATCTGCTGTGTGCGGCAGGTATCAGCGCTGTTGACCTGGCATATCCTCAGTTTTTAAGATCCATATCCTCCACGTTGTTTACACGAGACAGCGAGACCATACTCAGAGCTCTCCCGCTGCTGCTGATCGGTCTTATTTCCGCATATATACTTCAGACCTTCTGCACCTACTATACCTGCTGTCAGGGACATATCATGGGTGCAGAAATGGAACGAGATATGAGAAAGGAGCTTTTTGAGCACTACGAGAAACTCTCCTTCTCTTACTATGATAAGAATAACTCCGGTCAGATGATGAGCCGTCTTATCTCAGATCTTTTTGATATATCCGAAATGGCACATCACGGTCCGGAAAACCTCTTCATTTCTGCCATCAAGCTAATCGGTGCATTCATATTTCTCTTTATGATACAGTGGAAGCTGTCCCTTGCGCTTTTCATTATGGTGGTATTGATGCTGTTATTCAGCAAAAAGATCAACGTATGGATGAAAGCCACCTTTGCCAGAAACCGTCAGAAGGTAGGCGCCATCAATGCTACTCTTCAGAACTCATTTTCAGGAATACGCATAGTTCAGGCCTTTGTTAACGAAGATGTGGAAAATGAAAAGTTCAGGATAGGAAACGATGGTTTTCTGGAGTCCAAGATAGATAACTATCATGCCATGGGAACCTTTCAGGCGGGCAACACCTTCTTCACAGGAATGATGTATGTGATCGTCCTTGTATACGGCGGGTATCTTATCGCCGTTTCCGAAATGCAGCCTGCAGATCTCGCTATGTTTGCTCTGTATATCGGAGTCTTTGTTCAGCCGATAAAGGTACTGATAGAACTGACCGAAATGCTCCAGAAGGGTATGTCCGGCTTTAAGCGCTTCCTGGATGTGATAGAAACAGCTCCCGAAATTAAAGACAGCGAAAATGCAGCTGAGCTTGACAGGCCTGACGGAGACATAGTATTTGATCATGTCAGCTTCCAATACGATATAGACGAAGATGTTCTGAACGATATCAGCTTTACGATCAAAGCAGGAAGGTCCGTTGCCCTCGTAGGACCATCCGGCGGCGGCAAGAGCACCATATGCTCACTGCTGCCACGTTTCTATGAAAAAAACTCCGGCAGCATCACCATCGGCGGACAGGAGATCTCCGGTGTAAAGCTCAGCTCTCTCAGAAGCGCTATCGGCATAGTACAGCAGGATGTCTATCTCTTTGACGGAACAGTATACGAGAATATCGCATACGGCCGTCCTGACGCATCCGAAGAGGAAGTTATCGAAGCAGCAAAGAAGGCGAATATCCATGATTTTATCACAGAGCTTCCGCAGGGCTACCGAACCATAGTCGGAGAACGCGGCTCGCGCCTTTCAGGCGGTCAGAAGCAGCGGATATCCATCGCAAGAGTATTTCTTAAAAATCCTCCTATCCTCATACTGGACGAAGCCACAAGTGCCCTAGATAACGAAAGCGAACAGTATATACAGCACAGCCTGGATGAGCTTGCAAAGGACAGGACTACCATCACTATAGCCCACCGCTTATCAACAATTAAAAACGCCGACGAAATCCTTGTTATAAAGGATCACGGTATCATGGAAAGGGGCTCCCATGATGAGCTGATGAAGCTTGACGGTGTATATGCGGCATATTACAGGCTTCAATTCCGCTGAATCCCTGCTGCCGGCAATGAACCTGTGAAATAATATCATGCGGCAATGTAGTCATAGTACTCTTCATCATTCACGAACAGAATATACTCACCGTCCACATAGCCCATGAATCCGTTGTCAGTATAATATCCCTTCATAATTCAGCCTCCGTTGCTCACAGGAAACGATATCTCCGGGTCATATCCCGGTCGAATCTGTTCTCTTGTTTATTTGTTATGACTGAATTATGAACGATTTACTGTCCAAAAGTTCGGACTTGTTCGTCAGCAGCTTTACTCTTTTTTACTGAGTCTGACCGGTCACTTAACAGCATCTGCACTGTCCTGAATCATCCTGCTCTGAATCATCCTGTCCAGAATGATCCTGTCCGCAGGAAGCCATCTGACCGAATCAATTGTCTCTCCGGTAAGCCACCTTGCATCCTCTGCCTCCTTAAGTGTGAGCTCTCCTTTGATAATGCTGCAGCGAAAGCAATCCATAGAGAGATGAAACTCCGGATAGTCATACTCGACCCTTCCGATCAGCTCCTCCACTGATATCTCTGTATCCAGCTCCTCCATGATCTCACGCTTCAAGGCTTCCTCAGGTGTTTCTCCCGGTTCTATCTTGCCTCCGGGAAATTCCCACCAACCTTTGTATTCGCCGTAACCGCGGGCTGCGGCAAATATCTTACTACCTTCAACTATCACAGCCGCTGCAACATTTATTCTCTTCATGTACAATTCGTATCCCCTTTTCCTGTTTCGATCATACAGCTATCCTGTATCAGATATCCCTTCCGGTCAGGTTTCCTTTCCTGTTCAGATTTCCTTTCCTGATCAGATTTTCCTTCCTGTTCGGGTTTTCTTTCCTGATCAGACTTTCCTCCTGAATTGCTTCAGTGCCGGCAAGCAGACATACTGCTGCCGATGTGATTCTAAGATCGATCAGGCTGACCGAGAACGGAAGAAAGAACAACGCCATACCTGTAAGCTTATTCATGACCGAATGCACCGTGACAAGCCCTCCGCACATAACAAAACCTGAAATGATATTGACGACCTTTATAACAGCAATTCCCGTGATACATAACCAGATATACCACGGCACATCAAATACAGGAAGAAGCTTTGCCAGACATACCGCAGCAAATACCGTATCCGCCAGCGTATCCAATCCGGCTCCGAAATCACTTTCGGTATGCATCATTCGCGCCACCGTCCCGTCGATCATATCTGTTATTCCTGCCATGATATAAAATACATAAAATGCTGCAGAAAAAACATGACAGAACACTAACGCCAGGCTGCAAAATAACCTTATTGCTGTAATGATATTTGC
>JAQXPY010000110.1 GCA_029100885.1 Clostridiales bacterium
ATATTCATACTATTGAGATAATGTAAAGCTGATTTTTATTCAAAATGTAAAAAATAATATTAAATCTCCAATACCGCTGTGCATAATTGACAAAAATTTCTCAATCTTCACCTGCGCTCTTTTTATATTTATTTAATGCTGTTAATAAAAATTAACTATACATATATACTGTATTAACATGCCGGTTTCCCTTCATGCTTTTTTGTGATCTGCTAAAAGGCGGAGCCGCGAAGAAGGAGCGACCCCGCCATATTAAACCCATTTACCCCATATGTCAATAGGTATTGTTATTTTACCAGCTCTCTGATCTCCTCAGGTGTCCTGCCCTCGAGTCCGAGCTTCTCCACAGTTCTTCCCTCGGCTTTAAAATCCTTGCCAAGCATTATGCTCTCCAGCTCGATGATCATATCGATCGTAGGAACCGGCACACCGAGCATATGACCGAAGGAGGCTGTCGGAACCAGATCGCTGAGGGTATCCTCCTGCATGAATCTGTGATTTGTATCCATCGGAGATTTGATGCCTCTGTACGGCTCGCAGCTCTGAATAGCCTCATACAGATCGTCCGGCTTAAGACCGTAAACATTCTTTAGATGCTGAAGAAGCGGCTCCGCATCGATGCCCAGGGCTCTGCATACGGCTACTCTCTCCGCATCAGCCTTTTCTATGACCCTGCAGACAGCCGGAGTCAGTCCCTCGATATAATATTCAAACTGCTGCTTCATTTCTATCTTGTTGATGTTCAGCGTACACGGAATCGAGTGAAGCATTCCTCCGCCTCCGCCGAAGCCCGTCATCAGAACAGACTCGACCGGAACATAGCAAGGGAATATATCCTTCAGCAGCTCCGCTGCCTTATACGCTTTATCAGACGGAACCGAAGCCAGCTTGATCCTGGCCTTTACTCCGGAATGGAAGGTATGTCCAGGTTCTACTGTCCTGCAGGCAAACATCATATCCGAAGCCTCACAGACAGCCGGGTCCGCTTTGCAGCCGGCATTCTTAAGTGCGGTCTTAAAATTCAGCACTCCTCCCACATGTCCCGGATTGAGGATCACGATCTGCTCATCTTTTACCGTATCCGCGATGGCTGCCGCCACATCCGCATGTGCGTCTGTAGTTGTGCAGACCATGATCACATCCGTGTCCTTTATGCACTCCGCGTTATCTGCTGTAATGAGATCCGGTCTTGCCTCAGCCTCCGTCTTGCCCGTAGCTCTGAGGATTCCCGCCGCCTTGATGGCTGCTATCTTTCCGGTGTCCTTGTCCGAGATACTGACATAATAGCCCTTGCTCTTTAAAATAACTGCCATAAGCGTTCCGCCGGCTCCCGCGCCGATAACAGAAAATCTTATCTGTGACATCATCTACCTCCGTAATCCGTTTTCTATCTGACGGCTTTTCTGCCGCAATTATTTATTCGTTTCTATCCGGGAAAGCTCCTCTGTTTCAGCAGGAAAGCATTATCCTCAGTATCTCTTTATCCGTTTCCTTCATTCCGTCATGTGCCAGGCGTCCGACATTTTTGATCACATTGTCGCTTCCCTTTTTTATTATGCCTTCTCCTCCGAGGAACTGACTTCCGTTTTTCCACATTTCATATCCGAAGATGCCGTTATCCACCGACAGTGATATCTTTGCCGCACACGAAGCCTTTGCTCCGTCGCATATCACTCCGGAGGCAATAGCCAGTGCATTGACCAATGTATGCTCTATTCCCTCTATTCCTTCTCCGTAAAGATACGCGATTCCGCAGCCGGCTCCCGCTCCTGCGTTTACCGCTCCGCAGTATGCCGACAGTCTTCCTATAGGATACTTCTGATATATTGCGATCAGATTTGAAAGAACCAGTGCCCGGATCTTTTTTTCCTCGCTGACTCCGAGATGCTCCGCAAATATGACCACGGGAACAGTGGCTGTGATGCCCTGATTTCCGCTTCCGGAGTTGATCACGACCGGCATCTCACAACCGTTCATTCTGGCATCCGAGCCGGCCGCCGCGTATGCCTTGGCCTTTTCTCTGATATAATGATATTCGTTATTGCCCTTAAGAGCCTCCGCTCCCTTGAGCAGAGTCTGACCGATTTCGGCACCGTATTTATTCCTGATGCCCTCCTCTGCAATGGCCATGTTGAAGCTTATCTGGCGTTCTATCACATCTCTCACATCTTCGATGTCCACTGATTCGACAAAATCATATATCACTGAACAGCTGAGAAAATCCCGGTCCGTCAGTGCCTGCTGCTCACCTCCGGCATCTGTCTCTCTGTCAAGAATGGTCACTCCGTCCTTTTCAATATGCACGACATTTGTATGATAATTCATTATCCTGCAGCTTGCGTAATGATCATCCTTATAGACCGTAACGATCAGATCGAACACTCTTCCTGTGTCCAGATGCATTACCTCGATCTGAGCAGTATTCAGGAACTCTCCTATTCTGTCTATCTGTTCTTTTGAGATTCCCGAAATGACCTGCAGCTTCTTTTCGGGATCCCCGGCTGCTATTCCTGCTGCTGCCGCAACCGGCAGGCCTCTCATATGATCGGTATTTGGTACTACGACACTCTTTACGTTTTTAATTATATTGCCGCTTGCCTCTACAAGCACCCTGTCCGGCATACAGCCCAGATACTGTTTTGCCAGGGCGGCGCAATATGCAACGGCAATGGGCTCTGTACATCCCATTGCCGGCACCAGCTCTTCCTTTAATATTTCTACGCACTTTTTATATTGTGAAGAATTCCGATCCATTTCTTTCTAAACTGCCTCCGAAAAATGAATGAAAAAGATTTACATAAATATAGAATATCATATTCATGCTGAATCGTACAGAATTAATACGGTATACAGCTCCGTTTACATCAGGTATTGATTTTTAACTCCGAAAGTGTTTAAAATGTTCGGGAATCTGTTTTTTCTTTATCATTCAGCTGCCGTTGCTTTCTGTCCGTACAGCTTTTGGATGGGAGTGTCCGGATATAGGATATATCGAATACAAGGGATCATAAACTACAATTCATGATAAAACACAATAGGTAACTGGATATTTACCGCAAGAGGAAGTAATCATGTCAGAAAACAATACAAAAGAAACCGCTGCTGCGGAAAACAGCATTTCTGCTGCCACAGTCTTATCAGATACAAAAAAAGCTATCATCTGTGTTATCCTGTCAGCCTTTTTCTTTGCTCTGATGAGCTTTATGATACGAATGGTCGGTGACCTTCCGACCTATCAGAAGGCATTCTTCAGAAATGCTATAGCGCTGCTTTTCATTCTGCCGTCCTTTTTTAAACAGAAATGCAGCTTCAATATCGGAAAGCACAATCTCCGGGATCTGTTTATCCGTTCTGCCTTCGGAACGATGGGTGTTCTGTGCAACTATTACGCCATCGACCACATGAGCCTTTCCGACTCGAATATGCTCAATAAGCTGTCGCCGTTCTTCTCTGTTCTTATGGCAATACTTATTCTTAAGGAAAAGCCGACCCGTTCGGACTGGCTTGCGATCGTTATCGCCTTCTCGGGAGCTCTGCTCATCATCAAGCCTTCAATGAACATGCATTTTGCTTATGCAATGATCGGAGTCTTCGGCGGCTTCTGTGCCGGAAGCGCCTATGTATTTGTCAGAAAGCTGTCCAAATCCGGTGTCAAAAATCCGGTCATCATACTCGGCTTCTGCCTTTTCTCCTGTACGTTCATGCTGCCCTTCACGATCCTCTGCGGCAGCCCGATGTCGGCATACCAGCTATTATTTCTGTTCCTCGCCGGACTTAGTGCCGCAGGCGGTCAGATATTTGTTACCAAGGCATACTCATTGTCCGAGGTCCGCAAGGTGTCTGTCTTCGGCTACACCCAGGTCATATTTGCAGCTCTTCTCGGCATCATATTCCTTGGTCAGACACCGGATATCTTAAGCTTTATCGGTTATATAGTTATCATCGGCAGCGCCGTCATGAAGAGCCGGTCCTGACCGGTGCTTTTTCAAAATCTCAATTGAAAATACACAAGAAGTCTTGTATTCAAAAGGAGCCGGCAGCCCGCATGAACTGCTCCCCGTCAAGTAGACAGGTAAAATAACAAAAACGTTTCTGCCATCAGGACATAGTCCTAGTGGCAGTTTTTTATTATGCTGCCAGAGTGTAACTGGCATGCTTTTCCATC
>JAQXPY010000111.1 GCA_029100885.1 Clostridiales bacterium
TCCGAAACGGTATTACCGTTGCCTGAGGCAAGTCTCCTGCTGACTCTGCCTCTGAGCTGTCCCTTTTCAGCATTTATCACAGGAAATTCTGCATCCGGACTGAAGGTCATCGGTGCTTCCTTTTCTATCTTATAGTAATAATCTATATCAGAGCTGCCGCATTCCTCGTCCGTACCGAGTATAAGGCGGCAGTTTTTACTAAGCCCGATCCCAAGCTCCCTTACAGCCCTCATGGCATACAGAGCCGCTATTGCAGGTCCCTTGTCATCAGCTGTTCCTCTGCCGTATATGGCTCCGTTTTTTATTATCGGTCTGAAGGGTTCCGTAACAGTCCAGCCGTCTCCTGCCGGAACCACATCCAGATGTGCCAGTATATCCAGCTGCGGCGCTCCCGTACCTGTATCTGCGGTTATGACCCGGTTGCCGTAGTTTCTTACATAAAACCCATATTCCACACACAGCTCCTCGGCTGCCTTGAGCGCTCTGAAGGGTCCGCTTCCGTAGGGCTGATCCTCTTCCGCTTCTCCCTTAACCGATTCAATACTGCAGAGCATGCTGATGTCCTTCAGCATATCCTCAGTATACTCCTCTATATACCTTCTGAATCTTTCCTTTAGATCTTCCATGATATCTCCCAAGTCGTTATCTGCTACAAATACACAATAATGTCCTGACGGTGCTGACACCGCACTCCGACAGCATTCTTCATCTTTTTCAGCTGCATTCCGAACACTTCTATATTATCCATGCCGGGATCATTGTATTATCCCTGTCTATAGGAAATACTCTGTCCGACATACATATCACACCGCCCGCACCGCAGGTCTCTCCGGCTGCCTTCAATATTTCAAATGTCCTTATGATCCTGCTGTCTGGTGCAGCTGTTTTTTTTATCTCTATCGGATGAAGTCCTGACTCATCCTCGATTATCACATCTATTTCTCTCTGGTTTGCATCTCTGTAATAGGTCAGATTTGCCTGTTTTCGACCGTATGCATAGCTCCTTACCAATTCTCCTACCACATAATTTTCAAAGAACTGTCCTCCTGCGGCTCCGTTCATCAGCACATCCCTGCTCGTCCACATGGACAGATATGCCGCAAAACCGGTATCGCAAAAATACAGCTTCGGAGTCTTTATCAGCCGCTTCAGACCATTACCCGAAAACGGCTGCAGCAAAAATACTATTCCCATACTTTGGAGTATATCTATCCATTTCCTTGCCGTAGGCACGGACACCCCCGCTGCAGCCGCAATATCCGAATAATTCAGCATATGCCCTGTAAATGCAGCGCAGGCTGTCAGTGCTCTTCTGAAGGATTCGGTCTCCGTTATTCCGTTGTCATCCACCGCATCCCGCATAAGATATGTATCGATATAGGACGAGTAATACTGCCTGAGCTCCTCGGCATCAAACTGCTGTGCTCCAGGCATTCCGCCTCTCCATATATGCTCGAATACATCGATGATATCTTTCTTTTGAAACAGCTTTTCCCTGTCCTTAAGTGCATCAAGCTCAAAGCTTAAGTCTCCGGCATCATACACTCCCTGTTTCTCCCTGGCTGAAAGGCTATACATTTTCAGAATACATATTCTTCCTGCCAGTGAATCTCCGGCCTCCTTCAGCAGCTTTCTGCTCTCGGAGCCGGTCATCCAGAACAATCCGGTCTCCTCTGTTTCATCACACATCATTTTAATATGTTCAAACAGCTCCGGCGCCTTCTGAACCTCATCTATCAGTATCGGCGGCTTGAACATCTGAAAAAACAAGCCCGGATCATTCCTCGCCAGCTCCCTGTTTCTTGCATCATCCATGCTGACATAGCTTCTGTTTTCGTCATGCGCCAGCTGTCTCAGCATGGTTGTCTTTCCCACCTGTCTGGCTCCGGTGACCATGACCGCCTTAAAGACCTTGCTCATTTTCAGGACTTTTCTCTCGATCTCTCTGTGTATGTATTCCATGTTGTACTCCGTTTCGAGGCTTTCCGTCCTTTTACAGTCCTGTGGAACTGATATGTTCCATATGGCTGCCTGTTTTTTGATTCGAGGCTGCAATTCAGCGCCTGTCATGATATCGGAAAAAATGTGCCTGCATATTTTTCCTGGTGCCGAACAGACAGTTACGATTCAATAGTGTTTTGAAAGCCAGTAACTTATGATAATTTAAACTCAACTTTAAATTATCATAAGTTTACACTGTTTATAGATTTTACGCAATATCAGAAACAATGAATTCTTAACTTCCAGCCTTTTTGACACTCAACCAATCAGCAGCAAGTAGCGGTCTCACTTACACATTACTGGCTGTTTTCTTTATTCTGTCTCCGGAGCGCCTTTAATAAACGCAATGATCTCCGCGTAAGAGCGATCACTTTTTGTAACAGCTTCCATCAGTTCTTCCTTCCGCATCTCATTGCGGAGTTTGATCAGCTCTGCCAGCGTTTCTTTCTCTGCTTCGT
>JAQXPY010000112.1 GCA_029100885.1 Clostridiales bacterium
TTCAAGACTTCTGAACATATCCTCATAATAAGGATCACCGGTGCCGATCAGTATGAACTGGGTGTTGCCGTCAATGACCCTGTCGATAATAGCCGAAACAAGATCCAGACCCTTCTGGTCGGTAAGTCTGGAGATCAGACCGATCACAAATTTGTCAGGCTTGACCTCAAGCCCCAGCTCCTCCTGCAGGTGAATCTTGTTTTCACGCTTACCGGAAACAAAATCTCGGGACGAATAATTGCGGAAAAGCTTCCTGTCTGTCTGAGGATCGTATACTTCATAATCTATACCGTTAACAATACCGCAGAGCTTGTACTGGTAGTAGGAAAGCACACCCTCAAGGGACTCTCCGTATTCAGGAGTGGTGATCTCCCACGCATACGTCTCGCTGACAGTTGTGACCTTGTCTGCAAAAACGATACCTCCCTTCAGCATATTGGCGTCGTCATTGTGGATGATATCATTTACACCGAAAACATACTCAGGAAGTCCTGTCAGATTGTACATGTATCGCGGTCCGTGAATACCCTGGAACTTGAGATTGTGAATGGTAAGCACAGTTTTTGCTCTGTGCGCCATCTCCGTGTCCTTGAAAAGTGTACGCAGATAAACCGGGATCAGAGAAGCCTGCCAGTCATGACAGTGGATGATATCAGGAAGAAAATCTATCACAGGCAGCGCCGCAAGAACAGCCTTTGAGAAAAACACATAACGCTCGATATCGTTAATTATATCTGTGTAAGGATTGCCATAGGAGTAATACTCCTCGTTATCGATGAAATAATACTTGATGCCGTCCAGCTCACAGCCCATGATGCCGACATACTTTTCAAACGGATTGGTTCCGAGCCTCATATAAAAATGGGTAATATACTGCATCTGCTCCTTGAAACGATCCGGAATACAGCCGTATTTCGGGAGAATGACACGAACATCGATGCCATCGGCCTTGAGTGCCTTAGGAAGCGCTCCCATAACATCCGCCAAGCCTCCGGTCTTAACAAACGGATAACATTCTGATCCGGCAAATAAAACCTTCATATTTTGAATTCTCCTTCCATACAAACCATATTTTATAGTAAATATCATAGCACTAAATTGCCGACAATGTCTATAAACAGGTCATTTTAACCAAAAATTAATACTGAAACTACTCTTAAGCACAAAGGGAGATAATGAATCAGAAGATCAAAAAAGCACCGACCGCCTCATACTGCAAGGCAGGAACGGTGCTTTATTTTTTTGCAAATGGTGACGATTACCTGTTTGGTTTTGATTTTTTTCAGCTTCTGCCAGGTCAGTGCTCCTTATAATAGTTGATAAGACATCCGTCGGTGATGATCTGTCTCTCGTCAGGGGTAAGAGATCCTGTACTGAGAGAGATCTCCGTAACGGAGAATGAGTCGGACCCGACTTCGGAGCGGCGTACAACATATCCTCTGATGCTGTCGGAATTTTCAGCTATCGCCTGTCGTATTCCCGGAACAAACACATAATCTCCCAGCTGAAGCAGTTCCGGATCTTCAATAAGGAACGGAATCATACCCCAGTTGATGCAGTTTGAACGATATCTCTTGGTTGCATACTGCTTTGCAAAGTTTGCTGATCCGCCGAGTACACGCTGACAGGAGGCAGCCTGTTCTCTGGCAGAGCCGTCACCCGGCATCATGGCAAAGATGGCAGAACCGATGTCTGTGTTATCAGGTCTGCAGGCGATGCCGTTTTCCTTAAGAGCCGCGTAGATCTCGGCAGGTTCTCCGGAAACCTTGCCGGAAGCAGTACGGTCGCGTTCAAATTGTCTCACTGCCTTGCTTCGGGAGGCATATTCCGGATCTCTCTTGGAGAGAGCAAAATCACTGAGTCTCTCAGGATTGGATCTGTAGCTGGAGGTCTCTCCGGAAGGAATAAGCTCGTCAGTCGTTGTTACAGGATCCGTAATATAGCTGCATATCTTGACAAGGAGATCGTCGGTGAGCTGCGGCATTTCCGGCCAGTCCTTGATATTCGGGCCGAAGGTCAGAGGATAGTCTTTCTCCGGTCTGCCCCAGCCGTTGTAAACCCTCTTCTCATAGATGGCAGCCTCATAATGATAATCAGGTGTTGTGTATTCTACATCAAGGTCGGTGGCTGCAGTCAGGCGCCCTCCGTTGGCAGCTGTAGCCGCGATGGAACGGGAATCCATGAGTGCCACTGCGGAAAGCTGTCCCTCTCCCGGCTTTGAACCCTCTCTGTTAGGGAAGTTTCTGGTGGTGTGTCTGATAGAGAATTCTCCGTTGGCAGGGCAGTCGCCCGCACCGAAGCACGGTCCGCAGAAGCATTCTCTCATGATAGCACCTGCAGATATAAGGTCTGTCACGGCACCGTTTCTCACAAGCTCGGCATATGCCGGCATGCTTCCCGGATAGATGCTTAAGGTAAACGCTCCGTTTCCGCAGTTCTTTCCCCTGAGAATATCTGCTGCCGCAAGGATACCGTCAAAGGTTCCTCCGGCACATCCGGCGATCTCTCCCTGCTCTACATAAATGCTTCCGTTCCTGAGCTTGCTCATGAGATCAAAGCTTGCTCCCTTGACCTGACTGTTCATGCTGACCTCTGCCTCATGCAGTATGTCAGCCGGATTTTCGAGAAGCTCACGAATGGAGAAGGTATTTGACGGATGCATCGGAAGGGCAATGGTACACTCGACTGTGGACAGATCCACATAAATGCAGCCGTCATAATAAGCAACAGAGGCCGGCTCCAGCTTTTTATAATCCTCAGGGCGGCAGTGAAGCTCAAAATAGTGCTTTGTCTCATCATCCGTCTTCCATATCGAGCTCCAGCAGGTGGTCTCTGTAGTCATAACATCAATGGCATTTCGATATTCGATAGGAAGTGATTCGATTCCGGGACCCACAAACTCCATTATCCTGTTCTTTACGAAGCTGTTCTTATAAACGGCGCCGATGATCGAAAGTGCCACATCATGAGGACCGACGCCCGGCTTCGGCGATCCGGTAAGATATATGGCAACAGTCTTAGGATAATCAAAATCATAGGTTCTCATCAGCAGCTGCTTTGCCAGCTCTCCTCCGCCTTCGCCGACTGCCATGCAGCCGAGAGCGCCGTATCGGGTGTGAGAATCAGAGCCGAGGATCATCTTACCGCAGCCGGCCATGGCCTCTCTGTTGTAGCTGTGGATGTTAGCCATATTGGCAGGTACATAGATGCCTCCGAACCTGTGGGCTGCGGAGAGGGCGAATTTGTGATCGTCCTCGTTGATGGTTCCGCCTACGGCACAGAGACTGTTGTGACAGTTTGTCAGAACATACGGTACCGGGAATTCGGTCAATCCTGAAGCACGGGCTGTCTGGATAACGCCGACATAGGTGATGTCATGGCTTGTAAGGCTGTCGAAGCGAAGCTTAAGCTGCCTCATATTGCTGCTTTTATTGTGAGCACTCAGAATGCCGTAGGCAATGGTGCCCTTTGCGGCTTCATCGGCTGAAGGGCAGGAGCCTGTTTTTGCCGTGACCTCTGCCGGGGTCTCACAGAGCTCGCTGCCGTTTACAAGATATACTGGATTATCTATTAGCTTTATCATGAGATTATTCTCCTAAATACTGATCAGATTGAATGCATTGGCTGTTATTGTGATACAATGTTCAGACCATGTCAATAAAGGCACAGAGCATCAATGCGATATCATGCCTTTTACAGCTGAAACACAGGCAATGAAAGAAAACGTGACCTTATGACTCAGCCATGAGAACGGTCAGTCTTGCTCTGATCTCGCGGATAAAGTCCTTGCTGTTAAGGGATACAGCATCCGGGAGTGTCGTTATGGACGCAAGATCACCGGTCATCTTACCGCTTTCGATAACATCTATCGAGGCCTGCTCAAGCATGCTTCCGAATTTGACTAAAGCCGGATTTCCATCCATTTCACCGCGCTTCTTAAATGCACCGGACCAGGCAAAAATCGTTGCCATAGGATTTGTGGAGGTCTGCTCACCCTTCAGATATCTGTAATAGTGGCGCTGAACGGTTCCGTGGGCAGCCTCATACTCATAATAGCCGTGCGGGGAAACAAGCACAGAGGTCATCATTGCCAGGGAGCCGAAGGCGGATGCCACCAGATCGCTCATTACATCACCGTCATAGTTTTTGAGAGCCCATACAAAACCTCCTTCGGATTTGACAACACGGGCAACGGCATCATCGATCAGAGTATAAAAATAGCTGATGCCGAGCTTCTCAAACAGCTCCTTATATTCGTTGTTGTAGATCTCCTCAAATATCAGCTTGAAGTGCTGGTCGTATTTCTTGGAAATAGTATCCTTGGAGGCAAACCAGAGATCCATCCTCTGATCGGCTGCATAGGCAAAGCAGCTGCGGGCAAATGAATATATTGAAGAATCCAGATTGTGCATTCCCTGAACGACACCGGGACCCTTAAACTTATGGATAACCTCCGCTGCGGTATTGCCGTCGGCATCCTTAAATACCAGCTCACAGGTGCCTTCGCCCGGGATCCTCATCTCGGCAGCCTTGTAAACGTCACCGTAGGCATGTCTGGCCATTACGATAGGCTTCTTCCATGAACGAACATAGGGCTCGATGCCCTTTACGATGATCGGGGTCCTGAATACGGTACCGTCCAGAATAGAACGGATGGTGCCGTTAGGACTCTTCCACATTTCTTTAAGACCATATTCCTCAACACGGGCCTTATTTGGAGTAATGGTTGCGCATTTTACCGCAACACCGTATTTTTTTGCAGCATTAGCTGCGTCTATGGTGACCCGGTCGCCGGTCTCGTCACGGTGCTTAAGACCCAGGTCGTAGTACTCTGTCTTAAGATCGACAAATGGCAGGATGAGCTCGTCCTTGATCATTTTCCAGAGGACACGTGTCATTTCATCTCCGTCCATCTCGACCAATGGTGTATTCATTGTAATTTTGTCCATACAGAAACCCTCCGGGATGTAATAAATGAATAATAATCCATTTGTTTAATTAATTAAAGTACATTTGTGAAAACAAATATACATGATGCAGACATAAATAATAAAGTCGCTGCTCAGCATGTCATGATATCATGCATAAAAATTAGGAAAAAAACAAACACAACATCATGTGCAGAAATAAAAAAAGTACGAGTTAAGAAAAACCAAAAAGAGGAAAATCAAAAAGAGGCCCGAAATACAGCAGCTGCAGCGGTAATATGCGGCAGGAAGCTGTACTCCGAACCTCCTTGTAGTGTAATGCTTTATCTCTTTTCGATCTTCTCTGCCTTTACAGTGATGCCGGAAAGCTGACCTGAGTAGAATACTCTTACGGCGTCATCGGATTCGATATCCTTAAGCATAGAATCATCGCATTCAAATTCAAAATCAGCGATCTCTGTAGCAACAGTCATAGAAGCGCTGTCAACCGCAGATACAACACCGTCGATATAGTTGGCTTCAGCTTCCTCGCTCTTTACAGCATCTGAAGAAACGATCTTGATCGCAACAGGAAGACCGTTAAAGGCTCCGGAGCTGTCCTCATCATCATTACCATATACGGAACCGCAGTAGGTGATGACAACATCCTCACCGCCCTTCAGCTCTGAAAATGATACAGTACGCGCGATAATAGGATCGAAATCAATGCTTCTGCCCGCATCATCGATCAGCACCAGCTCATTTGCGTCAAGGTACTGAAGAGTTCCGTAGATCACAGGATCTCTGTCTTCCTGCTCGGCTCTTTCCTCGTTGTCGTTGAGAATGGAAACATTGTCGGCAGGATAGATGCTGTCAGCAGGTGAATCGGCATAGGACACCTCCACATAGCAGCCGCGGAGAACCGGATTCTCATCCGAAGTCTCATTGCGGCTTACGTCAAAGGACATAGATGACGAATCACCGGAAACAGTGATAACAACACCGTCGATCGCTGTTACAGTTCCTTCAAAATACTGAGGCTCATACTCATCCGGAAGCTCTGCTACCGAAACCGCAGGCCTGGATTCCTGAATGGCGTCAGAAGCAGGCCCGGCCTGGGCATTAGAAGAGGCGGCCTCTGTCTGAACGTTTTCTGTCTGCTTGCTGCCGCATGCGGTAAAGAGTGCAGCGGACAGGATCAATGTAAATAATAATGCTGTCTTTTTCATAGTATCAATCATTCCTTCCTGAAATATCAGCCCTCAATTATGGAATAGGGGGCTTGTCATAAATGCAGTTTATTGAAAAGCAATTACACTCCTGTAAAACGTTAAAATATTATCGGACTCCAAATATACACCAAATCCGAAGCAGATTCCATATAATAAATCTTAAAAGTTTGTGAACGGAAGCCCTCTTATCAGTTTTCGAACAGCCTTTGGTTGAAATGTGCCGCTGTGAAATCATTCTGCTTGTGAGACGATCCTTCAGGGTCACTCGGAGTGCGGCCGATATAGCTGAAATACTCCTGTATTTTTTTCTCGTAGCCGTTGTCAGACGGCTCATATATCCTTGCGTCTCTGACCTCATCCGGAAGATACTGCTGATCGACATAATGCTTAGGATAGCTGTGGGCATATTTGTAGCCGGTTCCGTTTCCCGCAAAGCCGCCTTTGCCGCTGCCTTTCTCGGCGCCTTCTTCAAAATGAATGTCCCGAAGATAGGACGGAATCGGGAGATTGCCTGTTTTCCGGACAAGCGCCTGGGCTGTATCAATGGCACAGACAGCAGAATTTGACTTTGGTGCAGAGGCCACATAGGAGGCGGCCTGAGCAAGAATGATGCGGGATTCCGGCAGACCGATGCGTTCAGCCGCAAGAGAAGCACTGACCGCCACCGAGAGTGCCATGGGATCGGCATTCCCCACATCCTCCGAGGCACATATTATTATTCGCCTTGCGATAAACTTTATGTCTTCTCCGGCCTCCAGCATGCGGGCAAGATAATAGACCGCCGCATCGGGATCGGAGCCTCTCATGCTCTTGATGAATGCGGATATCGTATCATAGTGACTGTTTCCGTCCTTGTCATAGCCGATGGCACGCTTTTGAATGCATTCCTGCATTACTTCAAGAGTGAGCCGTATCTTACCGTCCGGACCGGGATCACTGGTCAGTACGCCCAGTTCAACGGCATTGAGCGCAGCACGGGCGTCACCCTCGGCGATATCGCTTAAAAAATCAACGGCATTTTCGTCGATAACGGCATTGTACATTCCCATGCCTTTTTTTCTGTCAGAGACTGCACGCAATATGAGCTCCCGAATATTGGCTCTGGATAAGGGCTGAAGCTCAAACAGCCTGGAACGGGAGAGGAGGGCACGGTTGACCTCAAAATAGGGATTTTCGGTAGTTGCACCGATGAGAGTTATAGTGCCGTCCTCGACAAAGGGAAGCAGATAGTCCTGCTGAGCTTTGTTAAAACGATGTATCTCGTCGATAAACAGAATAGTCTTTCTGCCGAAGGCACCGGAGCTGCTTTTCGCCTGAGATACGATCTCCTCCATATCCTTCTTGCCGGAGGTAGTGGCGTTGAGCTGTCTGAAATCAGCATTGGTAGTATTTGCGATCACTCTGGCGAGACTGGTCTTCCCGGTTCCCGGAGGACCGAACAGAATGATCGACCCCAGCTTGTCCGCCTTGATAGCTCTGTACAGAAGCTTGCCCTTGCCGAGAATATGCTCCTGACCCACGATCTCATCCAGTGATTCAGGTCTTAGACGGGAAGCAAGGGGACCCTCTGTTTTAGTATTCTGTTCACGCATGTACTCAAAAAGATCCATTTTTCTATTCCCTCAGAACACCCGGTCGCCGTTTTTGACAGGCTCCGAAGGTCTGAGCAGAACAACCCCCTGCTCGGATTCGGTTCCGAGTATCCTTACCTCACTCTTGACAGAACCGATATGCATCGGTACCAGATTGGTACAGCAGATGACCTGCGTTCCGACCAGCTCCTCAGGCTGGTACAGGCGGGTGATCTGTGCCGAAGATGTTTTGATTCCAATCTCTTCACCGAAATCTATCTTAAGAGCATAAGCTGGATTGCGGGATTTTTTGTTGGTCTTTGCTTCAATAATGGTTCCTGCGCGCATTTCTACTGCATCAAATTGTTCTATTCCGATCATGATTGGTCTCCTCTGTATCTTCATATTCGAAGTATCTGACAGAATGCCGGACTATGCGAATCGGCAATATCTATGATTGCATTTATTGTCATATTTGTGATACTGATTATTAAGTTATACACAATATCCGGAAAAAAAGCAAAATGATCCGCAGCTCCCGGAAAACCGGTTTCTGCGGATCCTGTTTATAATGTTATTTCGGGTCTATTTTAATGTTAATTTCTTTTCTGCCGAAAGCTTTTACCGGCAGATGCTACGGGAGGAATCAGGGTAAAGCTCATGCCTTCTCTGCCGAAAGCTCTCCGTTTTTCAGATCGATCAGTACTGTATCGCCCTCGATGATGCGGCCCTCAAGTATAGCGCGGGCGGCAATGGTCTCAACATGCTTCTGTATGAACCGTTTGAGCGGACGGGCACCGAACTGAGGATCGTAGCCGTTCTCAACGCAGTAGCCGACTGCTTCGCCGGACAGCTTAAGATGAATGGATCTGTCCTCAAGACGCCTGTTGATATCGGCGATCGAAAGATCGATGATCCTTGAAATATCGCTCTTCTGAAGCGGCTTAAAGAGAATGATCTCGTCAAGTCGGTTCAGGAACTCAGGTCTGAAGCTCTGCTTCAGCACCGCATCGACAGACCTTCTTGCCTCCTCGGTGATATTGCCTTCGCTGTCGATTCCGTCGAGCAGATAAGACGAACCGAGATTGGAGGTCAGTATGATGACAGTATTCTTGAAATCCACAGTCTTGCCCTTGGAGTCGGTGATCCTGCCGTCATCCAGCACCTGAAGCAGGATATTGAATACATCCGGATGAGCCTTTTCTATCTCATCAAAGAGAACAACGGAATAAGGCTTTCTTCTGACAGCCTCTGTAAGCTGTCCGCCCTCATCATAGCCCACATATCCCGGAGGAGCTCCGATAAGTCTGGATACGGAGTGCTTCTCCATATACTCCGACATATCGATACGGATCATATTGTTTTCATCATCGAACAGATCTTCTGCGAGAGTCTTTGCAAGCTCGGTTTTGCCTACGCCGGTAGGACCCATAAACAGGAAGGAACCGATAGGCTTGGTAGGATCCTTGATTCCTGCCTTGGAACGGACGATAGCATCCGCAACCCTTTCTACGGCATCATCCTGACCGATCACACGCCGGTGCAGCTGCTCCGGAAGAGAAAGCACCTTGGCGCGCTCTGTCTCCGACAGCTTTGCGACCGGAATGCCTGTCCACTTGGATACGATCTTTGCTATCTCATCCTCTCCTACGCTTTCGTGTACCAGATTATGACCTTCTGTATGGCTCTTTTCCTCGGCTTCTGCCAGCTCCTTTTTGAGCTGAGGCAGCCTGCCGTAAATGATCGCTCCGGCCTCCTCGTAGGAGCCTTTTCTCTGGAGTATCTCAGCCTCGTCATTCAGCTTCTCGATCTGCTCTCTGAGCTCCGAAAGCCTGTCGGCCGAGGTCTTCTCATATTCCCATTTGGCCTTCTGGGCATTGAAATCATCCTTGAGCTCAGCCAGTTCCTTCTGAAGCTCCTCCAGTCTCTCCTTAGATCGGCTGTCGGTCTCCTTTTTGAGAGCGGTTATCTCGATCTCAAGCTGGGTGATATGTCTCTGCTGACCATCCAGCTCTGCAGGAAGCTGATTCATCTCGGTTTTGATCATGGCACAGGCCTCATCCACAAGGTCGATAGCCTTGTCAGGCAGGAATCTGTCCGTGATATACCTGTTTGACAGGACTGCAGCCTGAACCAGCGCGGCATCGGTGATCCTGACTCCGTGGTAGACCTCATAACGGTTTTTAATACCACGCAGAATGGAAATAGTATCCTCTACCGTAGGCTCATCTACCGTGACCGGCTGGAAACGTCTCTCAAGAGCCGGATCCTTTTCAATATATCTGTATTCATCAAGGGTAGTGGCGCCGATGCAGTGCAGCTCGCCCCTGGCCAGCATTGGCTTCAGCATATTGCCTGCGTCCATAGAGCCCTCTGTCTTACCGGCTCCGACGATAGTATGTATCTCATCGATAAAGAGGATGATCGCACCGTCGGACTCGGAGACCTCTTTCAGAACCGCCTTGAGCCTCTCTTCGAATTCACCCCTGTATTTTGCGCCTGCGATAAGAGCACCCATATCGAGAGAGAAGATGGTCTTGTCCTTAAGGCTGTCTGGAACATCGCCGCGAACGATACGCTGAGCCAGACCTTCAACAACGGCAGTCTTGCCGACGCCTGGTTCGCCTATGAGCACAGGGTTGTTCTTGGTCTTACGGCTGAGGATACGGATAACATTCCTGATCTCGTTGTCTCTGCCTATGACCGGATCCAGCTTCTGTTCGCGGGCACGCTGAACAAGGTCGATACCGTATTTATTGAGTGTATCGTAGGTGGCCTCAGGATTGTCCGAAACCACCTTCTGGTTGCCGCGGACCTCGGAGAGAACCTTAAGGAAGCTGTTCTTGTCGATATGATACCGTCCGAACAGCTGCTTCATGCTCCTGTCGGCTCTGTCCAGCATGGCAAGGAAGAGATGCTCAACGGAAACATACTCATCGCCCATGGCTTTGGAGTGATTTTCTGCTTCAGTAAGAACACGGTTGGCATCATTTGAAAAATACAGACCGCTGCCGCCGCTGACCTTGGGATAGGTGGAAATAATATCTGTAAGGTCACGGGTAAATGCATCGATATCGATATTCATTTTCTGGATAAGCTTTTTTATCAGGCTGTCGTCCAGAGACAGAAGACTGTACAGCAGATGAGCCTGCTCTATCTGCTGGTTGCCGTATTCGAGAGCGACGGATTCGCAGCCGTTAACGGCCTCTATGGATTTCTGGGTAAATTTATTTATATTCATCGCTTTACCTCCTGATCGTCTCATGACGGTGTCAGGAATTGACACCGCACATTTATTTAAGCAGCATAATAGCTGTTGAAGCATTATTGAACCTAAGAAACAACAGGATCCTTAGGAACCTTAGGTATCTTAGGACCCTTCGGAACATTAAGAACCTTAGAAACCTTAGGCATTTTAGGACCCTTAGGTATCTTAGGATCCTTGCAATAAATGCAGTATAACACTTTTGTTAGCACTTGCAATAGATGAGTGCTAATTTTAATAAATTGTTTATTCTTTTTTATTGTCTGTTAAAATGTTTATCATTTCAAAAACAGGTACTTATATGCTATACTATTTTCGTTCGCTCAGATGGCGCAGCAGGGCTGAAATAAATTATAGGAAAAGGAAAGATTTATGCCTACAGCAAAGGAAGTAACAAGAGAAGATAAACAGAAAGCCCTTGAGGCGGCGATCAAGCAGATAGAGAGGGACTTTGGACAGGGTTCCGTGATGAAGCTTGGAGATTCATGCAGAGACAGGTCTGTTGAGGTCGTGTCCACGGGTTCCCTGAGTCTCGATTATGCTCTCGGAGTCGGCGGTGTGCCTAAGGGAAGAATAATAGAGATATACGGACCTGAGTCTTCGGGTAAGACGACACTGGCGCTGCATATAGTGGCGGAAGCGCAGAGGATGGGCGGCATTGCCGGCTTTGTGGACGCAGAGCATGCTCTGGATCCGGTCTATGCGAAGAATATCGGCGTCGATATCGATAACTTATATATATCACAGCCTGACAACGGCGAGCAGGCTCTGGAGATCGCGGACACCATGGTGCGTTCGGTAGCTATCGATGTTATTGTAATCGACTCTGTGGCTGCTCTCGTGCCTAAGAAGGAGATCGAGGGAGAGATGGGAGATTCGGTCGTTGGACTTCAGGCGAGACTTATGTCCCAGGCTCTCAGAAAGCTTACGGGAGTAGTTTCCAAGTCCAACTGCGTGGTCATTTTTATCAATCAGCTCAGAGAAAAGATCGGTGTTATGTTTGGCAACCCTGAGACGACTACAGGAGGACGTGCGCTCAAATTCTATGCTTCGGTTCGTATGGATGTCAGACGTACCGAGACCATCAAGCAGGGAACCGATGCGGTCGGAAACCATGTCAAGGTCAAGATAGTTAAGAATAAAGTGGCTCCGCCTTTTAAGGAGGCAGAGTTTGATATTATGTTCGGCAAGGGTATCTCTAAGACAGGAGATCTTATTGACCTTGCGGTAAAGGCAGACATCGTTGAGAAGAGCGGTGCCTGGTTTGCGTACAACGGAAGCAAGATCGGACAGGGCAGAGAGAATGCCAAGCAGTATCTTGCCGATCATCCTGAGATCATGGATGAGATCGACCGCAGATTGAGAGTGAAGTTCGGACTCGTCGAGGCAGATGCCGCAGAGGAGTCTGTTCCTGACAACCCGGCAGATTGACAAAAATGGAATACATCATTGCAGAAGTTGAAAATTATGACAGCAAAAGAAACAAGGTCAAACTCGACGCAGTCGAGGTGGCCTTTCTTTTGTATAAAGGAGAATGCAGGAAATACGGGATCGAACGGGGAAAGCTGCTTTCCGAGGAACAGTACACAGAGCTTATCGAAGCTGTTCTGGTGCCGAGAGCAAGGAAAAGAGTACTGTATTACCTGAAAAATGCCGACAGAACGAGGGAACAGATCAAAAGAAAGCTCAGGGAGGGTATGTATCCTGAGCAGGTCATTGACAGGGTCTTTGAATTTCTGGACAGATACGGCTTTGCTGATGATGAAGGCTATGCCGAAAGGTATGCCGATGAATTAAAGGGAGATAGATCGGCGGCTGAGATACGGCAGAAGCTGCTTCAGAGGGGAGTAGACAGAACGGTGATAGACCAGACGATGGAGGAGCTGACGGAGGAGGATGAGCTTGCCGCCTGCCTTGCCTGCCTCAGAAAGCGGTACAGGAGGGGATTTCCGTTCGGAACGGCTGCTGCAGCTGATATTATCATCCCGGGTACGGGAGCGGACGGAGGCTTTGACACAGCCTCAGCCGGGGGTACCGACACAGCCGGTCACTTTGATCCGGGCAGAGATAAGCCTGCTTACAGAGATGAAAGAAGAAAGGCTCTCGCAGCCCTGGCCAGAAAGGGATTTTCATACGGCACGGCAGAGCGGGCCATGAGGATCCTGGAGGAAGAAGCGCCTGAAGGCTTTGAGAACAGATAAGACGCTGCGGATTCAGGAAGCGCCGGAGCTTTCCGGGATGCGCAGCAGGCAGCAGAAAGAGTCAGATAGCTTAGGAAAGATTTGTTTGAAGGGAATAAATGCCATGGAAGAAAAGACACTTATCCAGTTTCGTAATATCGTGATGAACTTTGACGACCAGCTGGTTCTCAAAAACATCAATCTGGATATCAGGGAAAATGAGTTCGTGACGCTGCTCGGACCTTCCGGATGCGGAAAGACTACCTTGCTCCGCATACTCGGCGGCTTTCTTGAACCGACGGAGGGAGAGGTCATATTTGACGGAGAGGATATTGCCAAGCTCCCTCCGTACAAGAGGGAGCTGAATACCGTATTTCAGAAATACGCCCTGTTTCCGCACATGAATGTCTATGACAACATCGCCTTCGGTCTCAAGATCAAGAAGGTGAGCAAGGACGTCATCGAGCAGAAGGTGATGAAGATGCTGAAGCTGATCGGGCTTGAGGGCTATGAAAAGAAAAATGTCACCCTGTTATCCGGCGGACAGCAGCAGCGTGTGGCTATAGCCAGAGCTCTTGTAAACGAACCGAAGGTGCTGCTGCTGGATGAGCCGCTGGGAGCTCTCGATCTCAAGCTCCGCAAGGAGATGCAGTATGAGCTCAAACGCATTCAGCAGGAGGTAGGCATAACCTTTATTTATGTGACCCATGACCAGGAGGAGGCTCTTACCATGTCGGACAAGATAGTGGTAATGAGGGCGGGAGAGATCCAGCAGATAGGAACTCCTCAGGAGATCTACAATACTCCGGTCAACAGATATGTGGCTGACTTCGTGGGCGAGTCCAATATTATCCCGGGCAGAATGCTTGACGACTATCTGGTTCGCTTTGACGATCAGAACTTCGAGTGTCTGGATCACGGTTTTTCAAGAAACGAACCGGTGGATGTGGTATTGAGACCGGAGGATCTGGTGATAGTACCTGCGGAGCAGGGCGTGCTGACAGGAACCGTTGACAGTGTCCTCTTCAAGGGAATGCATTACGAGACTATAGTCGAGACTGTACCCGGCACCTCCGTTACAGTACGTATGCGTATCGTCAAGAACAACGAGGTCATCTCCGCCGACGGCAAGGAAAAGATCTCGGCAAATGACTTCTTTGTGGATATAGATGATGTCAAGCTGCTGGATGATAAGGAGATCGTGGCCCGTGCGGATGCCCAGGCATGGAACCCTGAGACCGACGACTATATTTCTATCAGCAATATCGAGTATTCGGTTGCCGAGGAGGAAGGTGAATACCCGGTCGTGTTCTCCACAAAGAGCGGAACCATGATCCAGAAGATGATATATGTAGTCGATCAGTCGATAGTAAAAAACGTCAAGGCAAACGAGGCGGTCATGGCATTCAATTTCTTCAAGACTGCCGACGAGCTGATGGAGTCCCAGGCCCTTGATACAGATCTGAAGCTTTGGGCAAATGCCCAGGGCTGGAAGCTGTCCGATGAGAATGAAAGCGTTGAGATGTATGCGGACTATGACTTCGATCTGGACAATATCAGGGAAGGTATGTCCTACAGAGTTACCTTCTCAACAACAGGGCGGGAGCTGAAGGTCAGAACGGTAAATTATGTCGAAGAGGGCACCGAGGTGGGACTGAAGTTCGGCAAGAATGATATTCATGTCATGAAGCGCATGATGTGACCGGAAAGGGAGAGTTGACGAAAATGAAGAGATTTTCACAGTTGGCTGTGCCTTATGTGGTATGGAGTGCGCTGATGCTCCTGCTGCCGATGATCATAGTAGTGTTTTATTCCTTTACAGACGGAGGAAACGGCATTGCGGCATTTCAGTTTACAATAAAGCATTATGCGAAGTTTTTTACAGACCCGGATTTCCTGATAGTACTGTGGAGATCCGTAAAGATCGCAGTCAAGACGACGGTGATCTGCATTTTGCTGGGTTACCCTGCGGCATACTTTATAGCAGGAAATTCCGACAGGATCCGCAATATACTGGTGCTGGTCATCACCCTGCCTACATGGATCAATATGCTGGTGCGCACCTATGCATGGATAGGAATACTGACAAAGGGAGGACTTGTTTCGAGCTTTCTCGGCCTGTTAGGCATTAAGGATACAGAGCTCCTGTATACGGAGGCGGCAGTCCTTATCGGCATGGTATACAACTTCCTTCCGTTTATGATACTCCAGATAAATACCTCCCTCTGCAAGATGGACAGATCTCTGTTGGAGGCCAGCAGCGATCTCGGAGCAGACGGTCTCCAGACCTTCTGCAGAGTTACCTTCCCGCTTTCGCTGCCCGGCGTTGTCAGCGGCATAAGCCTTGTGTTCCTTCCGGCGGTGAGCTCCTTCTTTATTCCGAAGCTTTTAGGAGGAGGACAGTATTTCCTTATAGGAAATGTTATCGAGAATCAGTTCATTACCGTGGGCGAGTGGAACTTCGGTTCCGCCATCTCGGTGATAATGGCAGTGCTGATGATGCTGAGCATGTATTTAGTAAGATATATAGAAGCAAAAAATTCACAGGTTGCCGACAGCTGAGAAAGGAGTGGAGGCGTTTCTGAAACCATTAATAAGGCAAAGGATATTCCGCCTCTGAATCATTCATGAAAAAAAATAAAAAGATCTTCGGAAAGATCATCATGCTGCTGACTGCAGCGTTTTTCTATCTGCCTATCGTGTACGTGGTGGTGTTCTCATTCAACTCCTCAAAATCCCTGACGGCATTCAAGGGCTTCAGCCTGCAGTGGTACGAAAAAATGCTGAGGGATTCCCAGATGATGCAGTCACTGTATACCACGATCCTTGTGGCTGTTATTGCAACTGTGGTCTCAACGATAGCGGGGACCCTTACGGCGGTGGGACTGTCAAAGTCCAGAAAGGTAATAAAGGATTTT
This sequence comes from Clostridiales bacterium, assembly GCA_029100885.1. Taxonomy (GTDB): domain Bacteria; phylum Bacillota; class Clostridia; order Lachnospirales; family Lachnospiraceae; genus Avilachnospira. Next base: position 16,074 of record JAQXPY010000112.1, read on the forward strand.
GTGTCGCAGGTAAATGATTTTCCCATCATGAATCCGGAGATAGTCACGGCGATAGGACTGATGCTGTTCTTCATTACCTTCAGAGTGGAACGCGGACTTCTGACAATGATACTTGCACATATTGCATTTTGCATTCCTTATGTTATATTAAGTGTCATGCCGAAAATACGTTCGCTGGATCCGAATCTGGCGGATGCGGCCATGGATCTCGGTGCTACTCCTGCCCAGGCGCTGATGCAGGTCATCGTACCGCAGATATCACCGGGAATATTCAGCGGAGCGCTGATCGCCTTTACCATGTCCTTTGACGATTTTATTATTTCGTATTTTGTAACGGGACGCGGCGTGAAGAATCTGAGCATCATGGTCTATACAATGAGCAAGCGCGTGAATCCGTCCATAAATGCGGTCTCCTCGCTGGTCATTTTTCTGATCACAATCATACTGGTCCTGATCAATGTGGTGCCGCTTATCAGAGAAAGAGCTGTCAAGAGAGCGGTTAAAAGGCAACTACCGGTGAGAACCAGCGGGAACGTAACGGGAGCCGGACAGTAAATATTGATTATTTTTTAGGAGGTACTTGATAAGTTGAAAAAGTTTTTCGGGGTTGTTATCGCAGCTGCTGCAGCTGCATTCATCGTGTCCGGATGCGGCGGAAAGAGTGAAGGAAAGTACGCCGGACAGACATTGCATGTTTACAACTGGGGAGAGTATGTAGGAGAAAACACACTGTCGGATTTTGAAAAGCTGACAGGCGCATCTGTGGTAATGGATGAGTTTGATTCCAATGAACAGATGTATATCAAGGTCGCCAACGGCGATGCCTACGACATTCTCGTTCCGAGTGACTATATGATAGAAAGACTGATGCAGGAGGATCTGCTGCAGCCGCTTGACAAGAGCAGGCTGAACTGTCTGGACCTGCTGGCGGACGGAGTTAAGAATCTTCCTTACGATCCGGACAACACCTACAGCGTGCCGTATTTCTGGGGAACAGTCGGCATAGTATATGATAAGAACAAGGTCAGCATTGAGGAGCTTGAGAAGGATGGCTTCGGTATCTTCGCAAACGAAAAGTTCAAGGGAGATATCTACCTATATGATTCAGAGAGGGATATGTTTATGATGGCGCTTAAGCATCTCGGATATTCCATGAATACCTCTGATGAGAAGGAGATCAATGAAGCATACGAGTTCCTGCTGCAGTGTGTAAAAACAATGGAGCCGGAGATCGTTACAGATGAGATCATTGACAATATGGCACAGGGAAGAAAGGCTCTCGGTCTGATCTATTCGGGAGATGCCGCATATGTAATGACTGAGAATGAGGATATGGGCTTCTTCATGCCGGAAAGCGGAACCAATCTCTGGTCCGATGCCATGGTCATTCCGAAAAATGCTAAAAACCCGGAGCTGGCTCATGAGTTCATCAACTTTATCCTGAGCTATGACGGAGCAATGGATACCTCCGTAACGGTCGGCTACACATCACCGAACAAGCAGGTGATGGAGGAGCTGTCGGGTGAGGGCGGCGAATTTGAAGGAATCAACGCCTATATTCCGAGGGACGATAACCCGAATGACGAGGTATTTGAATATAACGAGGATACGAGAAAGATCATTTCCGAGCTTTGGAGCAAGGTAAAGATCGCTGCCTCCAACGCAGGCTGAAAATATGACAGATAATAATCAGAACAACAAAAAGGATAAGAAAAACGGGTTTCTGAAGGAACTGCTCAGCTGGATCGAGGTCCTTGCTGCGGCTGCAGTCATTGCCTTGTTCTGCAACAATGTGATCATTGCCAATTCGACCGTACCTACAGGCTCCATGGAGACTACCATCAATCAGGGTGACCGGGTGATCGGTTCGCGTCTCAGCTATACCTTCGGGGAACCGGAGCGGGGAGATATTGCCATCTTCAAGTTCGGATGGATATGCAATCACTGCAAGGTCGCCATGGGAGAGGGGACAGCGCCTGAAGTCTGCCCGAATTGCGGCAGGGAGATAAACCGCCCGAAAACTCTGTATTATCTGAAGCGCACCATCGGTCTGCCGGGAGACATAATCGAGATCAAGGCGGAGGGCAGCGTGCTCCAGTCGGAGCTTTCCGAGGATATACCCGGACTTAACAGAAATGCCGGAGCGGATGCACAGCTGATGACTGCCGCAGTGTATGTCAACGGAGAAAGGCTGGAGGAGGACTATCTTAAAGAGCCTATGCTCTACACGGGAGATATGAGATTTGAGGTCCCGGAGGGGTGCTATTTCTTCATGGGGGACAACAGAAACAATTCGCTGGATGCAAGATACTGGAACGAGCACTATATTCCTAAGGAAAAGGTGATCGCAAAGGTATTGTTCAGATATTTCCCGCATCCGTCCCTTCTGAAGTAGGACCGTGATCCGGAAAAGCCGTGGATCCAAGGTGAGTTCGGGATATATAGACAATAATATTCAGTTAGATGAATTAGGAGGAATTATGAGAAAAATCAGAAGCATTGCAGTACCTGCGGCAGCAGCAGTGATCGCCGCTGCGTGTGTGCTCGGAGGCTGCACTAAGAAAGACCAGACTGCAGAGAGTACAACTGCTGCAGAGAGCACATCAGCAGCTGAAAGCACAGATGAGACATCGGCAGCAGAGGAAACGGTCAATCCGGATGCGGCCGCAATAGAGGCTCTTGATCCGAAGAGGCCGTCTGATATGGGAAAGGTAGAGCTCGGAGACCTGAGCACACTTTCCATTACCGCGCCTGAGGCACAGATAATCAAGGACTCGGATGTGGATGAGTATATCAACAGCTATATTTTAGCTGCTGAGTCTGTTGAGAAGGATGTTATCGAGAACGGCGACACTGCCAATATCGATTATGAAGGAAAGATCGATGGAACAGCCTTTGAGGGCGGTACGGCCCAGGGAACCGACCTGACGATCGGTTCAGGCATGTTTATCGACGGCTTTGAGTCGGGTCTTATAGGAGCAAAGAAGGGAGATAAGGTCACACTTAATCTTAAGTTCCCTGATAATTACGGAAAAGAAGACCTGGCAGGCAAGGATGTTGTGTTTGATGTTACTGTAAATTCAGTTACAAGACCTATGACCGTGGAAGATCTGACAGATGAGAAGTCAGATGAGCTGAGCGGCGGAAATTACAAGACGGTGGCAGAGTATAAGAAGGCAGTTCGTGAGGCTCTGGAGCTTTCAGCGGGAGCTATTGCCAAGGGAGAGCTTCTCAGCAATGCAATTGAGGCTGCATCGGGAATCAGTACCACAGAGGTATCGGAGGCTGCGATCGAGTGGGAAATGGATCTGTTCCTTCAGAATTATGACAAGTCACTCAGCGGCAACTACGGCTTCGGACTTGCGGATATGCTCTCTATGTACGGACAGACCTATGACGAATTCAGAACCAGTCTCAGGGAAAGTGCCGAGATCACTGCAAAGCAGTCGGCCGTAGTACACGAGATCGCCGCTCAGGAAGGAATCGAATACAATGAGGAAGGTCTGAAAAAGTATCTTGAAGAGTACGGATACAGCGAGGATCTCGTCAGGGACGGTCAGAGTGAGGCATGGCTTGAGGAAACAGTTATTCAGTACCTTGTGGGAAAGCACATTACCGATAAGGCAGAGGTGACCTTCATGCCATATGAGGAGTATATGGCAGCAGCAGAGGCAGCCGCAGCCGCTGAAGCAGAAGCCGCCGCAGCGGAGACCGAAGCCGGTGCGGAGACCGAAGCCGCAGCAGAGACCGAAGAAACAACAGCAGCGCAGAAATGATCTGCCTCAAAACAGCCGGGATGATCCGAGAATGAACAGCAAGATAAAAGGAAGGATACTGGTATTTATGGCAGTCCTGTCGTTCAGCACGACAGGACTGTTTATTAAAATACTGACTCTGAGCGGCATGGGAATAGTGGGCATCAGATGCCTGCTGGCGATGCTCGTACATATCGTGTATATGGCGGTCAGGGGAAGGAAGCCCGTATTCAATCTTCCTACGATCGCAGGAGCGGTATGCATAGCTCTGGATCTATCATTGTATACGATATCCGCAAAGCTGACGGCGGCGACGAATGCCGTGGTTCTGGAAAATACCGCACCGGTTTTTGTTATACTGATCATGCTGATCTGCTTCGGTGTGAGACCGACAAAGAAGGATCTTGCAGTGATGACCGGAGTATTTGCCGGAATACTGATATACTTTGTGGACGGTCTGTCCGCAGGAAATCTGGCGGGAAACATGATAGCGGTCTGCTCGGGATTCTTCTATGCTGTAATGATAATGATGAGCAGGATCAAGGGCTGCGACACTCCGTCGGCATATATTTACGGTTTTGCAATGGCTGCGGCGGCAGGATTACCCGCATCGGTGAGCGGATTGTCCGAATGCGAACCGACAGGTGCGCTGATCTTTGCACTTCTGTTTATAGGAATAGTGCAGGGTGGTCTGGCATATGTGTTTCTGGATGCAGGAACAAAGCTTATTCCGCCGTTTGAAGCAAGCCTGATATGTGCGCTGGATCCGATCCTTAACTCGACGCTGGTAATGGCTTTTGCCGGAGAGCGCCTTACGCCGCTTTCGGCTATCGGAGCGGTGACGGTACTGCTCTTTATTCTGTGGTACACAGATGTGATCGGCAGCAGGCGTGG
>JAQXPY010000113.1 GCA_029100885.1 Clostridiales bacterium
TACTTTATCGGCTTAAATGTTACGCTTTCTCCGAACGGTCTATTTCATATATTTGCGGTCTGCTAATCGCAGACTGCCGTCATGTATGATTCCGCCCGCAAGCAAGCTTGCAGCGGATCATTCATGACGGCATATGTCGGATTAGTTAATTCTTTTTATACGTAGTTGCAGACTCTGGCGATGGCAAGTTCTCTGAATCCGAGGGACTCGGACTTTGTGATCTTGCCGTTTGCTACATTGATGATCTCCTGAAGTGTTGCATCTGCCACCTCAGGCATTGCCTCAGGCTCTTCCAGAAGACGGCTGCAGTCGATATCTATGTTGTCTGACATCTTTCCGTAGGTTCTCTTGTTTGCGGTTATCTTGATAACAGGTGCTATCGGGTTGCCTGTAGGCGTGCCGCGTCCGGTAGAGAAGATGACTATCTGTGCTCCGGAAGCTACCATACCGGCTACAGATGAAGGATCATTGCCCGGAGTGTCAACGATTACGAGCCCCTTCTTGTCTACCGGCATTGCATAATCATATACAGCCTCAATCGGTCTGTGTCCGCTCTTATGGATGCATCCTAGAGATTTCTCCTCAAGGGTAGTGATTCCTCCTGCCTTATTGCCAGGTGTAGGATTTCCGTTTCGGATCTCTTCTCCAACTCTGGCCATATCGGCTTCGAATCTGTGAACAACATCAAGTATCTGCTGTCCGACCTCAGGTGTACGGCCTCTGCGAGCCAGAATGTGCTCTCCTCCGATGAATTCCGGTACCTCTGACAGGATAGCTGTTCCGCCGTTGTCGATAAGACGGTCACATACTTCACCGATAAGAGGATTTGAAGCAATACCGCTTGTAGGATCGGATCCACCGCATTCGGTTCCGAGGATCAGCTCGCTGAGAGGGAACTCCTCTCTCTGAAGCATCGAAGCCTCCTGAACCATCTCCTTAGCAGCTCTTACAGCCATCTCGGCTGTCTTCACGGTGCCTCCGCACTCCTGAATGATAAAGCCCTTAAGAGGCTTATTGGTTACCTTCCTGATCTCATCCATTACGATATCAAGCTGGCATCCCTCGCAGCCGAGAGCAATAACTACCGTTCCATAGATATTTGGATTTGCCGCAAAGCCTACCATGGTTCTCAGAGTAAGCTCAAGGTCTGAAGATACCTGAGAGCAGCCGCTCTGATTATGGAAGGTAACTGTCTCTGTAACCTGCTCTGCTACGATTCTTGCAGTATCTGCCGCACAAACGCTTGCAGGAAGAATAAGCACCTTGTTTCTGATGCCGACCTTGCCGTCCGGCCTTCTGTATCCTAAGAAATTCATATATTCTCCTCCGATTATTTTAGGTCTTCACGATGGCTCTCAACGTTATGAACATGAACATAATTACCGGCCTTGATATCACATCCTGCAAGACCGATATGCTCTCCGTATTTTACAATAGGATCTCCTTTTGCGATATCCTTTGAAGCCATCTTGTGATATTCGGGAATATCCTCAAGAGCGGTGACAGAATAGTCGGTACCGTTAAGCTTCCAGGTAACCTCATCTCCCTTGCTGACAGGTCCAAGAACAACGACGATATTGTCTTTAGGATCTATAACGATTGCTTTCATTTCTCTCCTCCAAGCAAATACAAAATACTTTTTGATTATATATTAACAAACCTGATTACTCAAGAAAAAAGAATTCTTTATTCACTGTCATCTTGTGTTTTTAGTGAAACGCATGAGTCATGCTTATCTTATTCTCTCGGGAAATCCAATCTTCTTTCTTACCTTTCGCATGGTTTTTTCAGCATAGTATGAAGCCTTCTCTGCATTTTCCTTAATGACGGAATCCACATATGCCTTATCCTTTGAAAGCTCTTCGAATCTCTGCTGAAGAGGAATGAGCTCTGAGGCTACAGCTTCGCCTACCGCAAGCTTAAAGTCTCCGTAGCCGCAGCCTGAAAATTCACTGACTGCCGCTTCGGTGTCCTTTCCCGTACAGGAGCAGTATATATCGAGGAGGTTCTTAATGCCCGGCTGCTCATCGGTATAGTTTATCTCTCCTACCGAATCTGTTACCGCGCGCTTGAACTTACGAATGATAGTGTCCTTGTCATCCATGAGATAAATGCTGGCATTCGGATTCTCATCGGATTTCGACATCTTTCGTGAAGGATCCTGAAGGCTCATGATCTTTCTTCCGGCTTTTCCGAGATAAATATCGGGAACGGTGAATACATCACCATATATACTGTTAAAGCGCTCCGCAATATTTCTTGTGAGTTCAAGATGCTGCTTCTGGTCTATACCGACCGGTACAACATCGGCCTGATAAAGAAGAATATCGGCTGCCATCAGGACAGGGTATGTGAGAAGACCGGCATTTATATTGTCAGCATGCTTCGCAGCCTTATCCTTAAACTGGGTCATTCTGTTGAGTTCTCCAACATATGTATAGCAGTTGAGCATCCATGCGAGCTCGGAATGACCTGACACATGTGACTGGTAATAGATACAGTTTTTCTGAGGATCTATGCCGGCGGCGATATAGAGCATAAGCAGATTACGGGCTCTCTTTCTAAGCTCTGCGGGATCCTGCCTTACAGTAATGGAATGCAGATCCACCACACAGTAAAACGTCAGATAATCATCCGCCAGGGTAACCCAGTTTTTAAGAGCTCCGAGATAGTTGCCCAGTGTCAGGTTTCCTGTAGCCTGCATACCGCTGAATAGAACCTTTTTGTTATCTATCATTTTATGAATCTCCTCTTGATTAGTATTTAACAGTACTATTTTATACTATTTCTCAGATAAATAAAATAATGTATTAAAAATCACAATCGTTATTCCGGCTCGGCTGCGATGCCCTTCGAATAATGAAAGAGGTATTTTCCGATTTATGATCTTTATTCCTGCTCCGGCTCGGCTGCGATCCCCTCTAAATAATGACAGAGATATTCTCCGCTTCTTCTTAGAGGTATCATATTCTCGGTTTCTTCAAATCTGAAGGACTTTCTTCCGCCCTCTTCCATTCTGTTCCAGAAATGCAGCATTTCCGAAAAGGGAAGATAATACATTTTATTCCTTGCTGTATAAAAGATGATGAAAAATGAACATCCGCCCTGACTGACAAAGTCGCGCATGAACTCAATCTGATGTCTGTGTACATTCTGCATCGGAAAGGTATCTGTTGCACATTCCTTTGCATCAAAGCATACAGGTATTCCCTGAACCGTGCCGATATAATCTACAGTTGACTTCTGGTCAAAATAAGCCAGAGTTATCTGTCTGTTCCTGTTCATTTCGATCGGAGTGATAGGAGTAGGAATCTTTTGTATCAGGGCAAGGCCGTTTTTTCTGTAGGCCTCGTTAGTCCTGTTGATCATATCCTCAAGCGTTGAACCTCTGAGACCGTGTCCGCCCCATGTTGACATACTGTTATCCTCCGAAACAATCTCTGATCAGTCTGATCTTCCCATCTAAAATCTCTATGATATCATATCTGATCCGGCTTTGAAACAGATGATTCTCTAAAAGATAAAGCTTCGACACATGAATTATTCTATTCTGTTTCGTTTTCGATACCGCTTCTGCAGGCGTACCGAATCGATCGGAATTTCTGTATTTGACCTCAACAAAGCACAGAGTGCCGTTTTCCTCTGCAATTATATCGATCTCCCCGAATCTGCATCTGTAATTTCTGTCCAGGATCCTGAAACCGTTTACAACAAGAAATCTGCATGCAGCAGCTTCGTAACGCTCTCCGGTTTGTCTTTTATTCATTTTATATTATATTGACCGGAATTCAGAACATTGCGGATCACGTTTCAGATATCGCTTGGAATATCGATTCGGATGCCGCATCAAATGTCGATTCTAATATTGATTCAAGTATAGATTCAAATATCGATTCAAATATCGATTCTAATATTGATTCTAATATCGATCCTAATATCGATTCAGATATTTCTGAGGAAGGATCTCCTGTGTATATCCAGAATACCATACTGCCTTATCGCCTGATAGTGCTGCTTCGTACCGTATCCCTTATTGGACGCAAAGCCGTATTCGGGATAGATATTATCCAACTCCTTCATCATCCTGTCCCGGGTGACCTTGGCAAGAATTGAGGCAGCCGATACAGACGGGCATTTTGCGTCTCCGCCGATAACACAAAGCTGATCGTAAGCTATTCCCGGAACAGTTTTATTGCCGTCCACGAGCACGATGGAATCCGTTGCGGAAGGGAATCCGTCGATACAGTCCATCGAGTCTGTCAGGAAGCCGTTGGATTCGTTTAAAGTCAGTACTCTGTCTTTGTACATATTGAGGCAGTTCTCGAAGGCCTCAGCCATAGCTTCGTAAGTGGCATTGAGGATGTTTATCTCATCAATCCTTTCGGCAGAAGCAATGCCTATGCCCCATGCATAGGCATTGGAAACTATTTCATCATATAATGCTTCTCTTTTTTGTTCGCTGAGCTTTTTTGAATCATTCAGATACAGTATCCGGCAGTCCTCAGGCAATATGCAGCACCCGGCGACGACCGGTCCGCAAAGAGGACCTCGTCCGGCCTCATCGATGCCGAAAACGTACTTTGTTTCTCCGGACAGGGAACGCTGAAAAGCAGCCATATTGTCTATCCGAAGTATTTCATTATTGAGTTTTTCTTCTTTTGTCATTTTATTTTAATCTATACGGACAGTATTTGTAAGATACGCAAAAACATTGTATCGAATCAGTTATGACGCCGCGGATCCCGAAAACGCATAAAATCTGCAATTTGTAAGAGAGCGGAAAATGGTTCATCAGGTCGGTTACGGCTTCTGAAGACTGATCCTGCCTAGTCTTCCGCTTCTGAACTCATCGATAAGCAGCCGTGAGCTTCTTGAGTAGTCCGGCTCGGCTCCTTTTCTTATACAGCCTCTTCTGAATGATATTATATCGAGAACCGCAAGAGCTGATGCGGATATACCCAGAATGCGGGAATCCTGCTCTGCCGTCTTTTTCTCAAATTCCTCCTGAGTGATGGAATAACGATCAAAAAGAGCCTGCCTGTAGTCGGCTAAAAGCCTGTCTATGAGTCTGACAGACAGCTCCTCAAGATTGATTATCTGATCGTTTACGGAGCCTATCTCTGCAAGGCATAGAGCTGTCTCCTCGTCGTCAAATCTCGGCCACAGTACACCGGGAGTGTCAAGGAGCAGCATATCATTATTGATATTTATCCATTGATTGCCTTTTGTCACACCGGGCTTGTTTCCGGTCTTTGCCGAAGCCTTGCCTGCCATGGAGTTTATAAAGGTGGATTTTCCGACATTGGGAATGCCGCATATCATGGCCTTTACAGCTCTTTTTCCTGTTATACCCCTTGCGGATTCTCTTTGCCTTTTGGCTTCGGTCAGCTCATCCAAAGCCTTTCTGACCCTGTCGATGCTGTCTCTGCCTCTGCTGTCGATGGAAACAGCCTTTATTCCCGTTTCTCTGAAATGCTCGATCCATGCCTTTGTTACGGTGCTGTCAGCAAGATCCGCCTTATTCAGAAGAATAAGCCGCTGCCGGTTTCCTATCATTTTTTTCAGATCCGGATTTTCTGTTGCCCTGGGACATCTGGCATCTCTCAGCTCGATAACCGCATCGACAAGCTTAATGTCCGCCTCCATTTTTCTTCTGGCCTTTGTCATATGGCCGGGATACCATTGAATATTCAATAAACACCTCTGTATAATGTATGATCAGTTGATCAGCTTTAGCTCAGACAAGGGTATGATCTTAAGCCAGAGCTTTCCTTTGATACTGCTTCTTTTAACATTTCCGATATTGGCAAATCTGCTGTCCTCAGAGGAATCCGCATTGTCGCCAAGAACGAAATACTCGTCCTTTCTTAATTCGACAACATTTTCGGCTATTCCTCCGAGGGATATGCCGTCTGTATATTCGGATTCGATTTCAACTCCGTCTATATAGATCCTGCCGTTAATGATCTGAACGGTTTCATCAGGCAGACCTATTATTCTTTTTACATTCTGTTTTCCGGTGTCAGCTCTCTCGAATAAAACTATGTCAAATCTGTCCGGATTGCCGAGATCGTAGGCTAATTTATTAACAAGACAGACATCATCGGCATTCAGAGCCGGCGACATGCTCTGACCGTTTATGATAGTCTGACCCATAAAGCCATACACCAGAAACCATGCTATCGAGATCAGAACAATAAAATAAACGACACATCTGATGATTATTCTCAGAAGTGAGTTATCCTCATGTGTATAAAGTCCCATTTAATATATTATTTCCCCCATACCCGTTTCTTTAACCCACATCAAGGCAGGAGCCGCCGATAAATTCTCTGACAATAGAGTAAGGAGGAATGAGCTCAGTGGAGATCGGAATAACAAAATCAAGGATCTTAAGAAGCTCCTTGGCCTTAAAATATTCGTCGGAATCTCTCGGAACACCGAACAGGATGCGCTCGGCATAAGGCTTGATGGCAGCCAGCTCATAGGCGATTGCCGTGTTGAGAATAGCATCGGCCTCACCTGTGAACGGGAAGATATTATTCTCCTCACCCTTTCTTACATCAGGCCATCTCTGTAATGTCAGGGAGGCTCCGTGAGCTCTGGAACGCTCGTCCCTGACAAGTCTTCTGATAAGCCTTAAATCCGTGCTGGTAATTCTGTTGTGCTCGTCTATATTCAGAGCAGGCAGAGCCGAAACACACACCTTATATTTCTTGTCAGACGGTATTGAGCTGGAAAACTGCTCGTTAAGACAGTGGATGCCTTCAATGATAAGGATATTCCTGTCTCCGAGGGCGATGCAGTCTCCGTGATATTCACGCCTTCCCGTCTTAAAGTTATAATACGGCAGCTCAACGGACTCACCGTTGATAAGCCTGTTCATATCGCTGTTGAAAAGCTCAAGATCCAGCGCGTACAGAGATTCAAAATCAGGATTCCCGTTCTCATCAAGGCGTCTCTTGGCATAGTCGAGATAATAATTGTCTGCCGAGATCACCCGGGGCAGAATACCGTAGCTGCGAAGAGCAAAGGAAAGCCTGAATGCGGTGCTGGTCTTTCCGGAGCTGGACGGACCCGCAAGCAGCACGAATTTCTTGCCGGAATTGATAATATCCATGGCAATATGATTCAGCTTGTTGTCAAATATCGATTCACTTGACAGAATAAGCTCGGTGGTGCGGCCCTGACATATGTGTTCATTGAGATCGGCAACATTTTCGCAGTCAAATGTGTGCGCCATCTTGTAGGCCTCTGCCTGAGCGTTGAAAAGGTTATCGACTATATCAATATCCAGTACGGCATCCGGATCGTCAGGCTCAGGAAGCATCAGGAAGAAGCCGTTTCTGTAGGGATGCAGATCAAAGGATTTTATTGCTCCGGAGGAGGAAGCAACAGAGCCGTACAGATATGTTTCGTATCCTTCAAAGCAGCTGAGAGTAACCTTGGAGGTCCTTCGAAAGCCCAAAAGCTTGGCAATATCATCCATGCCCCTTTCCCTGAACATGTTGATCGCAGTATCCACCTTAACTACTTTTTTTGTTATCGGAAGATCTGCTTCTATGTAGTCATGCATCTTCATCCAGGCTTTTCTTATGATCTCCTGCCCCTTTTCCTTAGTCAGTACGGATCTGAAGGAAGGCGTAAAGTTAGGGTAAATGAAATAATTGCCGTTCATTGAAAACTCAAAAACGATCTTTTCAATGTTTTCGGCTCCGACAATATCGTCAAAGGTCTTGAGCATGATCAGCTCGGCAGTTCTTGCATAATTATTGCGGCTGTTTTCCAGTTTGTAATAATTGTCGATCATTTCATTCCTCCTGTTTTAGAATAGTATTTATCAGCTCGATCTCTCTGTCGAAATCGATGATCCTCTGTCTTGCGGTTTCATTTCTTCCTCTTTCCGCAGATGCCCGGGCCTCTGAAAGTACTCTTTTTCTGAAGTGAAGGTAATCAGAATAGGTCTTTTTGCAGGCTCTGTCGATATTTCTTCCGAAATAAAGCTCACCTTTGTCATAAGGACGAGGCTCTTGAACATCTCTGCGAAGATCCATCAGAAAATAATACTTTCCTTCATCGAATAAACATCTTTCGGAGGCGATCCCAAGGACCGAAATGCTGTCTGCAAATTCTCTGACCAGACAAAGATCCGACTGAGGACCCAGTATTAACTGTCTGAGGCTTTTAAACCTGTCAAGCCCGCCTCTTTCAAGGATGTCACGGATAAGAATGCCGCCCATGCCGGCAATGACGATGCATTCTATATCTTCCTTCTGCGGAATAGAGTAAAGTCCGTCGGACAACACAAATTCGGTTCTGTCCGCAGTGCCTTCCCTGACGGAGTTCTCTCTTGCTGCCGAAAGGGGTCCCTTATTGATATCCGCAGCTATCACCCTCTGAGCCTTTGAAGTACGTAAAGCCTCTATTGCAGTTATCCCGTGATCGCAGCCAATATCGGCAAGAAGTCTGCAGGGCTCTATCATGTCAACAATATTTTTCAATCTGTTTGATACATTCATGTCTTATTAATAAATCATATATGCTGCAGCAGATATCAGGACGGTATTCTGATCTCAAGATCCTTAAGGGAATTCATTTCTCTGATCAGTTCACCGAAGCGCCTGACATCAGAGCCGCAGGCACTCATCTGTTTTTCAATGTCTGATGTAAGAACAGCCCTGACTGCCTCCGTAAGTCCCTTTTCAATTTCCTGTCTGCTCATATTTTCAAGACCACCCGAGGAGACTGTCCCGGAAAATACCTCCGCCGCATATTTTCTGTCCGTTTCAGTCAGGTCGCTTCTGTCAAGAAATGCTGCCGGAGAAAACTCCGAGGTCTTAGACAGGGCCTTTGCAGCTTCTTTGATGATCATACGATATACCCGCACAGAAAAACGCTCGGTGTCTATATATCTGCTGATCACATCCAACAGATACGGGCGTTCGGCGATCCATGCAGTAAGCATTTTTTCATATCTGATCAAAGCCGGATCCTGCATTCCTTCCCGGCTTCCGTAAATATCTCCTGTCGATCGTTCTTCCGATACCGCGAGTCCTTCAGTGACCGGAGAACCGATTGCTCCGGGAAGTCTCCCTGTGTCCGGGAGTCCTACGGATATACCGTCAGTCTGCCGGGACGGCATCGGTCTTCTGGTTATACTTATCTCATTTTTCGAAGGATTGATAAGTCCGTTTTCCACCATTCTGTCAACAAGCCTTTTCAGCTCATCCCGGTCGATCATGTATTCTACGCTTACTGCGTCGATATACGAGTCACGCTCAATGGTATCAGAAAACATGCAGAGCTTTTCGGCTGTTTCTCTTATGTATGCTGTCTTTTCGGCGGGATCCGAAAGATCATAGCCGGATCTGAGAATGCCTATCACATAAATAAAAGCGTTTTTCGCTTTTCTGATACACTCGGAATATGCCTCTGAACCGCGAGCCCGGATAAACTCATCGGGATCCTTAAAGTCTCCCATATCTATGACCTTCACCTTAAGCCCTGCACCGTGAAGAATAGGAAAGGCTCTGAGCTTCGCACTGATGCCGGCTTTATCGCTGTCCTGGGTCAGATATACGGTATCGGTATATCTTTTCAGAAGCCGTGCATGCTTTTCGGTAAATGCCGTTCCGAGACTCGCCACAGCATTGGTAAATCCTGCCTGGTGAAGAGCGATCACATCCATATAGCCTTCACAGAGCAGCAGGAACTTTTCCCTGGAACGTTTTGCAAAATTCAAGCCGTAAAGAGTGGAGGACTTGTCAAAAATCAGAGTCTCAGGGGAATTGAGATATTTCGGCTCTCCATCCCCCATGACTCTTCCGCCGAAGCCGATGACTCTGTTATTTGTATCCATGATCGGGAACATTACTCTGTTCCAGAATTTGTCCCGTACACCCTTTTCGGTAAAAGTAACAAGACCGGAAAGCGACAGAACGTCATCGGAATAGCCTCGCGATCTCAGATGCTTATACAGAGAATCTGAGGACTTGCCGGCAAAGCCGAGCCCGAAATGTACTATGGTGCTGTTGGTCAGCCTGCGTTTTCCGTTAAGGTATTCGTAGCCTGTGCTTCCACCTCCGGATCTTAATACCGAATGATAATACAGGGCGGCTTCCTTATTTACCGAAAGCAGAGTCTGCCGCAGCTCTTTTCTTTCTTCCGTGCCATCCTCCGATGTCTCAGGCAGTTCTATGTGAGCATTGTCAGCCAGTGCCTTCAGGGCTTCCGTGAAGGAATAGTTCTCGTATTCCATCAGGAAGCTGATCACATTTCCGCCTGCACCGCAGCCGAAGCAGTAATATATCTGCTTTCTCGGACTCACCGAAAAGGACGGTGTCTTTTCTCCGTGAAAAGGACACAGTCCGAAGTAATTTGAACCTTTTTTAGTAAGACGGACATAACGTCCCACTATATCCACTATATCGTTTGAGGATCTTACCTGTTCGATTATTGAATCGTCATATCGCATTAAAATTTCCACCCGATAGGAACAAATATTTCTTCAAACTTTTCAATGGCATAATTGTCTGTCATGCCGGAAATATAATCACATACAGCTCTTTCCCTTGTTTCTCCGCTCTCGATAAGCTGCAGGTATTCAGGTGAAAGCATTTCCGGATGATCCATGTAATACAGGAACAGCATTTCTATAAGGTGCTTGGCCTTTCCCTCCTCTTCCTTTGCTTTCCCGCCGATATAAATATTCTCGAACATCCAGCTGCGAAGATTCTGCATCGCGCCTTCGATCTCCGGGCTCATGCTGATACGGGGGCTGTCAAGGCTGCTGAATATCACATTGTTTATAAGAGTATCAAGTCTGGAATGAACATCACTTCCGAGAATGTCTCTGAACTCGTGTGGAATATCCTCCTCCCTGAGCAGACCTGCTCTTATGGCGTCATCAATGTCATGATTGAGGTATGCGATCTTATCGGAAAGACGTACTGTCTGTCCTTCGAGGGTCGCTGGCTTGCCGGAGGTCCGATGATTGCGTATACCGTCCCTTACCTCTGCAGTAAGATTGAGACCTCTGCCTCCCTTTTCCAGCACCTCACAGATACGAACAGACTGTTCACTGTGAACAAAGCCGGTAGTGCAGAGCTTATTAAGCATGGCCTCTCCGCTGTGACCGAAGGGCGTATGTCCTAGGTCGTGACCGAGGGCGATAGCTTCGGTAAGGCTTTCGTTCAGTCTGAGAGCTCTGGCAATGCTGCGTGCTATCTGTGAGACCTCGAGTGTATGGGTGAGTCTTGTTCTGTAGTGATCCCCTTCTGGGGCAAGAAAGACCTGGGTCTTGTGCTTGAGCCGCCTGAAGGATTTACAGTGAAGTATCCTGTCCCTATCCCGCTGATAAACAGGCCTCATATCATCCTGAGGCTCCTCTCTGTCCCGCCCGAGACTTTCAGAGGACAGCGCCGCATATCTGCTGAGACATGCTGCCTCCTCAGCCTCCAGCATTTCCCTGATGCAATTATAGCCGTTGATCCTGATATTCATGCTCTAATCTTATTACGAATAGCATTTTTAATCAACAAAAACAAATGCCGGAAACCATGATTAAAAACCGGTTCCGGCATCTGACAGGTAACTTTGTAATGACTTTATCCGTAAGGGAAGCATGCATGCGCATTCTCTCTTATGTATCAGGTCATGTGTTGAATGGTTATGTTTTATTTACATAATTCCCTTGTAAATGCTTCTGATGGCGTCCTCATAATCCACATCATCGACTCCGAGGATAATATTGATCTCGGTGGAGCCCTGATCGATCATCTTGATATTGACTCTGGCATCGGCAAGCGCTGTCATGACTCTTGCCGCAGTTCCCCTGGAGTAAGCCATGCCCTGTCCGACTACTGCGATAAGGGCAAGGTTATCCTCTATATAATACCTGTCCGGTTCAAGGATCTCCTCGATCTCATCAATGATCTGATCCCTGTAAGGTGCAAAAAGACTGGTCTGGACTACAACTGACATCGTATCGATTCCGGTAGGAACATGCTCGATAGCTACACCGTGGTCGGCAAAGATCTTTAAGAAGCGCATACCGAAGCCTATCTCACTGTTCATGGATGACTTTTCGATAAGAATTGCCGTAAAGCCCTTTTTGCCAGCGATACCGGTTACCTTGTGCTTTCTCGGGATCCTTGGAAGCTCGGCGGAAATAATAGTACCTGCGTCCTCAGGTCTGTTGGTGTTTCTGATATTGAGTGGAATATTGGCCTTTCTCACAGGGAATACCGCATCCTCATGAAGTACAGAAGCACCCATATAGGAAAGCTCTCTGAGCTCCCTGTAGGTAAGGGCTTCAATGGAATGAGGTGACTCAACTATCCTCGGATCTGCCGAAAGCATTCCCGAAACATCCGTCCAGTTTTCATACATGTCAGCCTGAATCGCCCTTGCAACTATGGATCCGGTCACATCAGAACCGCCTCTTGAAAAGGTATTGATGGTGCCGTCCGGTCTTGCACCGTAAAAACCTGCAACTACAACATTCTCCTTATCCGACAGAGCCTTTTTAAGCTCATTATTCGTCTTTTCCGAAAGAAATTCTCCCTTTTCGTCAAAGCAAATGCATGAAGCAGGATCGATGAATTCAAAGCCCAGATATGCCGCAAGGATCTTCGAGTTCAGATATTCTCCGCGGCTTGCCATATAATCCTTATTAGGCGTGCCGGCAAGATGCCTGTCTATTAGAGCTATCTCGCTGTCAAGGTCAAAGGAGATTCCAAGATCGCTGATAATGCTTTCAAATCTCTCCCTGATCTGAGACAGAATAAGGCTGTGATCCTGCTTTTGCTCAGCCGAGTAATAGCAGCTGTAAAGCATATCCGTAACCTTGATATCATCGGGGCAGCGCTTTCCCGGTGCAGAAGCGACTATATATTTTCTTGAGCTTCTGGATCTGATGATATCAGCTACCTTTTTGAACTGACCGGCATCCGCAAGCGAGCTGCCGCCGAATTTACAAACAAATCTCTGCATTTTTTTATTCCTTTTCAGGTTAAAAATAAATTGATATCAACTGCTGATCTGCTGTTGATATATTAGAAATCCTTATCGATATCAAGTGTCGCAAAATAGTCATCAAGCGTCTGGGCTCTGCGGATACAGCTTACGCTTCGGTCCTTATGCATGAGAAGCTCGGCGCTTCTGAGCTTTCCGTTATAGTTATAGCCCATGGAGTGTCCGTGAGCACCCGCATCCTCGATAACGATATAATCTCCGTACTCTGCTTCAGGAAGCTCGCGGTCAACAGCGAATTTGTCGTTATTTTCGCAAAGAGAGCCAACTACATCCACCTTGCAGGTCTTAGGGGCATTCTCCTTGCCGAGAATACGAATATTGTGATAAGCACCGTAAATGGCAGGTCTCATCAGATTGCAGGCTGTTGCGTCAACACCTACATAATCTTTGTAGATGTGCTTTTCTCCGATAACCTTTGTAACTAAATAGCCGTAAGGACCTGTGATATATCTTCCCATCTCGGTAAATATAGAGATACTGAGACCGGCCGGCTCAATGATCTTCTCGTATGCCTTTCTGACTCCTTCACCAACTGCTGAGATATCGACAGGCTGCTCCTCCGGTCTGTATGGAATACCGATGCCTCCGGCAAGATCTATAAATTCAATTTCGATGTCAAGCTCGTTCCTGAGCTCAACAGCTATCTCAAAGAGCTTTTCCGCAAGACTCGGATAGTAATTATTGTCCAGACAGCAGCTTGCTACCATGGAATGGATACCGAAATGCTTTGCACCCTTTTCCTTAAGTATCCGGTAGCTCTCCTTTAGCTGATCGAAGTTCATTCCGAACTTGGAGTCGTATGCATGTCCCATGATACCGTTGGTATTCTCAAACTGACCCGGATTATATCTGCAGCAGACGGTATCAGGTATCTGTCCTGCTCTCTCCAGCTGTGCGATCTGGGTGATATCATCAAGATTGATGATCGCGCCGAGTCTGAGTGCCTCCTTGTATTCTTCGATCCTTGTTTCGTTTGAGCTGAACATTATCCTGTGTCCGTCGATGCCTGTGCGCTCCGACATGATCAGCTCTGCCGCGGAGGCACAGTCTGTACCGCAGCCGTATTCCTTAAGGATCCTCAGTATAGCCGGAGTAGGGGTAGCCTTTACGGCAAAATACTCCCTGAATCCCTTATTCCATGAGAAGGCCTTATAAAGGGCATCAACACAGGCCCTGATCCCCTCCTCGTCATAAACATAAAAAGGTGTAGGATACTGGGCGTTCCATCTGAGAACGTCCTCCTTTGAAAACGGTAATGATTCTCTCATACTATAAATCAGCCTTTCATCATTTCATTCATTCATCATATCAGGCATGGAGTAGAGCCCTGCCGGCTTTCCGCAGAGGAAGAACGCTGCCTTTATTGCTCCGTCGGCAAACAATGCCCTTGTTTCCGATTCATGCTTTACAGTGACAGTCTCCATTCCGGTGGAGATTATGATCTCATGGGTGCCTACTTCATTCCCGTATCTTACGGCATGTATGCCTATCTCGTTCGGCTGTCTCTTTGCATGACCGCTCCTGCCGTATACGAACTCGGCATTTTTTCTGACCTCACGGATATTTTCCGCTATAGTAAGCGCCGTTCCGCTCGGAGCATCTGCCTTTCTGTTGTGATGTCTTTCTATTATCTCTATATCCGCATCCGGAAATGCCGCAGCTGCTTTTTTAACCAGCTCACAGACAACAGCTACACCTATAGAGGTGTTTGAAGCAAGAAAGACGGGAATCTTCGAGGAAGCCTCTCTGATAAGATTCAGCTCCTCCTCAGAGTGGCCTGTCGTAGCTATAATGACAGGAGTACCGGTTCTTACACAATACTGAGTAAGCTCGGCTGTTCCCTCATGGTTTGAAAAATCAATGACACAGTCAGCCTGAACAGTACACTCTGCAGGAGAAGAAAATCTGCAGGCAGAAGCGTCTGTTTCAAAGGAACGGCTGATCACAGCCGCAGCTTCGGTATCAAATCTGCCGCTCTGTACTGCTTCCAGCACATATTTTCCCATAGCGCCGTTTGCACCGTTTACTATTATTCTCATATCTGATTTCCTTTTTGTAATGAGCTCCTTATACGCAGCTCCTTATACGTACCTTTTTTGTAATGAGCTCCTTATACGTGCCTCCTGCTTTCGGAGCTTTATCTGAACAGCAGGAGTGCTGATTAAGTACTTTAATATTATGTCACACCGAATCAGTATGCTTATGCAATAATACCGAGTCCGCGCATTATCGAAAGCATGCTCTCACGTTTGCTGTCTGTCATTCTTACGAGCGGGAGGCGGACAAAGTCCTCGCAAAGTCCCATAGCCGCGCAGGCAGCCTTAACCGGGATAGGATTGACCTCACAGAACAGAGCTTTAATGAG
>JAQXPY010000114.1 GCA_029100885.1 Clostridiales bacterium
TCCTGAAGAGTCCAATCAAGATAGTTGATCTGGATCTGGCAAAATTCCATATGCTCTCCGGCATAATCGAGGAAGTCCTTCATCATATCGAGCTTGCCGTGGGTGGAAAAGCCGAGATGTCTGATGCGGCCGAGACGCTTCTGCTCAACAAAGTAATCAAGAATGCCCCATTTTGGATCGGTGTATGTGCCGTAAGAGTTTTCCGTAACATTGTGGAGAAGATAGAAATCAAAATATTCCACACCGCATTTTCTGAGCTGTTCCTCAAAAACACCTGCCGGATCGTAGCTGTCAGCCACCTGATGGCCCGGGAACTTTGTGGCAAGGAAAAAGCTGTCCCGAGGGTATTTTGCCAGGGCTCTGCCTACAGCAAGCTCGGAATGACCTGAATGGTAAGGCATAGCGGTATCAAAATAATTGACGCCGTTTGCCATGGCATAATCCACCATCTGACCGAATTTTACTTCATCGATCTTTCCCTCGGAATCAAGAGGTAGACGCATGGTCCCGAAGCCGAGACGAGAGATCTTTTCGCCTAAAAAGTCGTTATATAACATGATCTGTTCCTTTCTGTATGACGGATCCGGAGGCTATGACTCCAAAAATATTACATACCAAAAACAGCACATACCAAACTGAAGTACGAAGGATCATATATCAATTATAGGTGCTGCATATAGGATTTTTTAATTATAGTTTATTTTATCTGATTTAGCTATCATTATTAACATGTCAGTTATGTAACATTTCCGAATATATGCTATACTCACATGAAATACCGTTCAGGCATTGAGCGGCAAAACAGCATTACCGAAACACAGAGAGGGAACATGATAAGAAGAATAATAGCCGACTGTTCGGCAGACATAACACAGATAGAAGGCGCTGATTTCAGATCGGTGCCGCTTATGATATCAACAGAGGAGAGGAGCTTTTCTGACGATGAGAAGCTGGATCTGAATGAAATGCTGGACTATCTGGCTTCATATCACGGCAGGTCATTTACTGCATGTCCGGGACCTGATCAGTGGCTCAATGCATATGAGGGCGCCGATGAGATATTTGTAGTAACCTTATCAGGCGCTTTGTCAGGAACCTACAACGCCGCAAAGACAGCGGGAGACATGTATATGGAGGAGCATCACGGAACCAAAGTCCATGTGTTTGATACCAGAAGCGCAGGACCTGAGGTAAGGATGCTGGCAGAGAGACTGGCTGAGTATATCAGAGAGGGAAAGAGCTTTGAAGAGATATGCAGACTCGGAGCAGACTACAACAGCCATACCAGAATCTTTTTTGCGCTGGAGTCATTTCATAATTTTGCGGAAAACGGAAGAGTGAGCAAGGTGGTGGCTGCTGCTGCCGGAATGCTCGGAATACGCGTTCTGGCAACAGGCAGCAGTGAGGGTGAGATAGAAACGGTCGCAAAATGCCGAGGCGAGGCCGGAGTGCTCAAGGCCTTCATATCAAATCTGGAGAAGGCCCTCTATCGAAACGGAAGAATATATATCGCTCATTGCTTTAATGAGGGGCTGACGGAAAAACTGAAAAAAATGCTGCTGGAAAGGTTTGATCCGTCTGAAATAGTAGTATACGAAACGAGAGGACTGTGCAGCTTCTATGCGGAAAAGGGCGGAGTGCTGCTGGGGTTCGAATGTGCCGAGAACTTTAAATAATTTTTAATGCTCTTATTATAGCACAAGCCGCTCTAATACATCGGCTACTCCGTCCTCATCACAGGTCGGAGCTATGATGTCTCCGTAAGGAAGGATGTCCGCTTCGGCATTTCCCATAACTACTCCTATGCCTGCCGCTTTCAGCATGGTGATATCATTGCTGCCGTCACCGAAGCTCATGGCGCATTCCATCGGAATGTTCAGATGATCACAGAGAAAGCTGAGAGCAGCTCCCTTATTGGCAGCGGGACTGTTGATCTCAATATTGGTCGAATAGGTGCAGGTGTGAAGAAAGTCAGGGAGAAGCGCCTTGAGCTCTGACAGAGCCCTGTCTCTGTCTTCTCTGCAGCTGAACATTATCTGGGCTTTCTGAACGGGGCATCCCCTGTCGAGGAGGAAGCTCTTCAGATCCTCTACCGGCTTTCTGGTATCCCTGACCAGCTTCAGCTGATGCGAGTCCTCGGTATAATATTCTGCCTTTGCCAGCATTTTTGCATTCATATATCCGCAGCCGTCAATGTAGCAATCATAAATGCCGTCATACTTCTGCAGCGCATCGAGGATCCTTAATGCATCGCGATTGGATATTTCCTGCCTGCTGAGGACTTCTCCGGTCACGACATCTGAAACGATCGCTCCGTTTACAGCGATCACATACCTGAGAAACGGGAGAGACCTGACTGCCGGAGAAAGGGCGCCCGGAAGCCTTCCGGTAGTGGGTACGATAAGTATCCCCTTTTCTGACGCCCGAAAAAGAGCAGAGCGGTTGCGGGGTGAAAGCTGCTTGTCAGAATTAAGCAGAGTACCGTCGAGATCAAGAGCAATAAGTCTGATTTCTTTATTCATAAAGATCCTTTCATTTATCGCAGTCGGAAAAGAAAAGTGTGTCAAGAGGAAATGCTTGACACATTAATATCAGTCTGATATTATAATAAGCTGTGATATATTGCAATGGCAAAATCATTAAGAATATGGAATATGTGAGATAATCATATCAGATATAGTTTTTGAGTTAAGGAGTTTTTATGGCATCAAAAAAGAAAAGCACAGCTATGGTTGAAAACGGAATCAAGAAGGCTGAAGAAGTGATCGAAACAGTTGAGAAGGTTATAGAGGAAAAGCAGCCGGAGATCGAGAAGGCAGCCAAGGAGATCACAGAGAAGGCTGTTAAGACAACAAAGAAGGCAGCAGAGAAGGCTAAGAAAACAGTTCAGAAGTTTGAGCCAAAGAAGACAACACTGGTTTTTGAGGCTGATGGAAGAAGCTATGATTATGATGAGATCATCAAGGCTGTCAACAAGGCCTGCAAAGGAAAGACAGCAAAGAAGCTGGAGATCTATGTCAATGCTTACGAGGGCGCTGCTTACTATGTGCTTGACGGAGAAGGATCAGAGGAATACAGAGTTGAGCTTTAAGCTTTATTGTGAATCAGCCTGAATCGTATTCAGGCTGATTTGTTTTTAGAGGTAACTATTCATCACCTGAAGTATTGAAGAAGTAAAAACATGCTTGCATGTTTTTGCGTATGAAATACGGAAGGGGATGAGGAGCAGACGGCAAGTACATGAGCAAGGAGAGAGCGGCAGCGAGCGGATTGCGAATGGGAATTGCCGGGTGCTGAATAGTTTTGATACATGAATCGATCAGAAAAGAGGACTTGATATGGATGAAAGACAGGAAATATTGGAAGCGATTCAGGACGGACTGGAGACAGGAGAGGTATTTCTGACAGATATTCCGGAGAAGAACAAAGATGTATTTGCAGACCCTGAGCTTTCGGAGCAGTTCAAAAGGCTGGCAGAAAACCTTACCGGCAAGAGAGAGGAAGGTGTTCCGGAGCATGACGGCAAAGGGGAAAATGCCGCAGCAGCCGGACCGGGCAGCGCTGCAGCGGATGTTAAGGCTTCCCACGGCTGTGATGCGGAAAACTCCAAGACATCCTGTGGAGCAAATGAAATGTCTGCAGCAGGACAATGCGGAGGAAACAGCGCAGCGGCTGTTTCCTGCGGTGACAGTTCAAAGGCAGCAGCGGGAGGCTGTGCGACCTGCGGGTTTAAATGCAGTATGGCAAGACTGAGTTCTTCGTCGGATATCCCCGGGGACGACCCTTTTGCCGAGAGAAATCCTACAAAAATGGACGAGCCGCCTCTTCCGGAGACAACATTTCCTATGCCTCAGGTACTGCTGGCCGTGACCGCATGCATAGCGGGATGCTATTTTGCGGAGAGGATCATCAGCTCGCTTCTGGGACGCTGAAACAGCAGCGTCTTCGTTTTGGAGAGATTTTCAAAAATAAAGCAGGATTGCGAATATGCTTTGCCGGGTGCTGAATAGTTTTACAGGATTTTATTCGTAGTAACAGGGCGCAGAGAAATCAACTCTGCGCCCTTATCATTTGTTTCTGAAGCACTAACGCAGCTGACGCGGGAGGGTTCTACTTGCAATTTGCTTTCTTCCCTCCGGCTTAGGAGCTACATCCCGATGCTGCCGGTATCGGCTCACACCAACCGCCGACTCTCTGAACCTGACAAATGCATAAGGAACTCTCCGTCATCGCCTTTGAAGATTAAATTGCTCATAGAATATCACAGTTTCAAATAAAATCAACCGCGAAATTTTTAAAAAATTCAGTAGGGATTAAATTTATATGCCTTGACGGGTGCGGAACAGTAACTTAAAGAGAACATATTTTATTTATATTTAGGAGAACATATTATTTAAATTTCTGAGAACATAGCGTTCGCGCTGTATAGGATTTTACTTTTTTGCCCGAAAAGTGTATCATAAAGATGCGGCATTTCAACTCTATGAGCGTCACCTGCTGTCCATGATCAATGGGCAGGACCGTTAAACATGCCTCTTAATTATGGGTACACATTGGCGCAGACAGGAAACGGAATACCGCAGGAAGTACATAACGATATTTTGTGGGGTAATGAAATGGAATTTGACATAAAAAATATAGATGACAGACAGTTTGACTACCTTAAGCTGCTCAGCAAGACCTACAGAAATATTCAGGAGGCTTCAACTGAGATCATCAATCTTGAGGCTATTCTTAATCTTCCGAAGGGAACAGAGCATTTTGTCAGTGATATTCACGGCGAGTATTCTTCATTCGCCCATATTCTCAGAAATGCGTCAGGAGTTATCAAGATCAAGATAGATCAGACCTTCGGAGGATACGTCAGCCCGGAGGAGAGAAGTACTCTGGCAACTCTTATATATTACCCGGAGGAGAAGCTGGAGCTCATCAAAAAAAATGAAACAAACATGACAGATTTTTATGTCAAGACACTTCACAGGCTTATTACTCTGCTCAGCGTGGTTACGGTCAAATATACCCGTTCTTATGTGAGAAAGCAGATCCCGAAGGAATTCAGCTACATCATCGAGGAGCTGCTGTTCGGGGATACAGTGGCTCAGGCCAAGGGCGAGTATAAGGACAAGATCATTCAGACCATAATAGAGACAGGTGTTGCCGACGATTTCATTATCAAGATGTGCGATCTTATTACACAGATAAGCGTTTACAGGCTGCATGTACTCGGAGATATTTTCGACAGAGGACCGGGAGCCGATATAGTACTGGACATGCTCAGCCACTATCACAGTGTGGATATACAGTGGGGCAATCATGATATCGTGTGGATGGGAGCTGCATGCGGCAATAAGGCCTGCATAGCTAATGTTATCAGGCTCTGCACAAGATATGATAACCTTCATACTCTTGAGATAGGCTACGGCATCAGCTTAAGACCTCTGCTTACCTTTGCTCTGGATGTTTATGCAAATGATCCTTGCGAGAGATTCAGACCGTTTATTTCGAGAGAGGATGCTATGAGCTCCTCGGACTATGAGTCACTGTCCAAGATATGCAAGGCCATAGCTATTATCCAGTTCAAGCTGGAGGGAAGGCTCATCGAGGCTCATCCTCATTATGAGATGGACAGCTTCAGGCACCTTCACAATATAGATTACAAGAAGGGAACAGTCACCATAGACGGCGTCAGCTATCCTATGAATGACTGCAGCTTCCCGACTATAGACCCTGCAGATCCGTACAGACTCAGCGCCGAGGAGGAGGCTGTGATGAACAGACTCAAGGAGGCATTTCTGGAGAGCAAGAATCTTCAGCAGCATATTGCATTCCTGTTCTCGAAGGGAACAATGTACAAGACCTATAACGGAAATCTGCTGTTCCATGGCTGCATGCCTCTCAACAACAACGGCACCTTTATGCCTATCATGACTGCCGAGGGACCGAAGAAGGGCAAGGAGTGGTTCGACTATGCCGAGCAGGTAGTAAGGAGAGGATATGTAGCCTCCAAGCATCATCCTGATGACAACAATCGTGATATAGATTTCTTCTGGTATCTGTGGTGCGGCTACAAGTCACCTCTGTTCGGAAAGAAGAAGATGACGACCTTTGAACGCATATTCATCGATGACAAGGAGACCTGGAAGGAAGAGAAGAATCCGTATTACAAGCTGATGGACAATGTGGACGTGGTAGAGAACATTCTTGAAGAGTTCGGACTTGACAGAAATACCGGACATATCATCAACGGACACATGCCTGTAAAGGCAGGCTCCAATCCGGTACACGCCGGAGGCAGAGCTTTCGTAATAGACGGCGGCTTCTCCAAGGCTTATCAGAAAACTACGGGAATAGCCGGATACAGCCTGATCTTTAACTCCCAGGGCTTCATGCTGGCGGCGCATGAGCCGTTCATTTCGAAAGAAAAGGCTATAATCAACGAGATCGATATTCACTCTACTACAGTAGCCAAGGAAGGCATCACGGACAGGATGTATAATCGCGATACCGACAACGGTATAGACATGCGCAAGCGCATCAATGATCTTAAGATGCTCCTGTCAGCCTACAGGAACGGTCTGATAACTCAGGAGACCTGAGAAGAAGCAGAGAGTCATATGTGTATTTCATAGACATGAAAGAATAAAAAGCAAAAATCAGCAGAAAAAGCAAATATAAGCAGAAACAAAAAAAGCAGATACAAGCCTATATATGAATCGATAAGGGAATATTAGCAGAATCAAGCAATAATAAGAGGTGCTGCCGTTTCGGGAAATGAGCCTGAA
>JAQXPY010000115.1 GCA_029100885.1 Clostridiales bacterium
GCATATCTTTGTTCGGGCTCCGACTCCGGCGATTCCGTCGGGAAGTGATCCTGCCACATCTTTTATGTCCTCCGGCCAGCCTCCTTCGGGAGTGCTGAGATTAAAGCCTACACCCGGAAGTTTGACACCCCAAAAGCATTATAAGCCTTGTATGGCTTATTTTTTTTGTCAAATTTATGTGTTTTTCTGTAGCTACTTGTAGCTATGTATAGTATAATGGCTTTAGCGAGGTACTATATCATGAAACTAACCGTAAGCAAGTCAAAGAATTCGGCATCTTTCTATGTCCAGAAATCCATAAGAAAAGAAAACGGAACCGTTGCCTCGGTGACAGTTGAGAAGCTTGGAAATCTTGATGAAGTAAAGGCAAGAGCAAACGGAATGGATCCCTATGAATGGGCTCAGGCATACGTAAACGAGCTGAACAGAAAAGAATACGATGAACAAAAATCCATCATAGTTAGCTATTCCCCATCAAAGCTCATACATACAGGCGAACAGCGTTCCTATAACTGCGGATACCTTTTTCTTCAGGACATCTATTATGAGCTGGGAATAGACAGGATATGTGAAAAGATAAAAGAAAGACATTCCTTTGAGTATGATCTTGATGAGATACTTTCACGTCTTATATATTCAAGGATACTGTATCCATCATCAAAACTGTCTGCTTCAGAACAGTCAAAACGTTTCCTTGAACAGCCGGATTTCAGGCTTCATGATATATATCGTGCACTGTCTGTTCTTGCTGAGGAGAATGATTTCATTCAGTCTGAATTATACAAGAACAGTACGGAAGTCTCAGACAGGGACAGCACAGTGCTCTACTATGACTGCACCAACTACTATTTCGAGCTCGAAGAGGAGGACGGGCTCAGAAGATACGGCAGGAGCAAGCAGCACCAGCCTCTTCCTTTAGTCGGGATGGGAATGTTCATGGATCGTGACGGCATACCTCTTGCATTTGACATATATCCCGGCAACAGGAATGAACAGCCGACTCTTAAGCCGCTTGAAAAGAAGATAATAAAAGACTTTGAAATAGGGAGCATCATCGTATGTACTGATGCAGGACTATCTTCAGCGGCAAACCGTAAGTTCAATGACAAGACCATAAGAGGAGAACAGATACGAGGCTTTATAACCACTCAGTCTGTAAAGAGCCTTCCGGAAAACCTAAAAGCATTCGCAACAGATACAGAAGGCTGGCATCTTCCGGGAGATGATGCTGTATACAGCATAAAGGATCTTGATCCGGAAATATACTATGATAAGGTTTTCTACAAAGACAGATGGATAACCGAAGATCTTTCCGGGAAAGAAAAGAAATCAGGCGCAAGACCTCTTGAGCAGCATCTTATAGTCTCCTACTCCATCAAGTACAGCCTTTATCAGAAAAAGATAAGAGAAGGACAGATAGACAGAGCTGTCAGGATGATAGAAAAGGGCGAAAGTATAAGGAAAGCAAAAACACAGAACGATCCGCGAAGGTTCGTAGGACACATGGAGATGACCGAGAGCGGTGAGGTCTGTACTAAAAAGGTGCTGTATCTTGATGAAGGCAGGATATCGGATGAGGAACAGTATGACGGATTCTATGCTGTATGTACCAATCTAAACGATGCCGAAGTAAGTGACATAATAAAGATCAATAAGAAGCGCTGGGAGATAGAGGAATGCTTCAGGATAATGAAGACAGAGTTCCGTGCGAGACCTGTATATCTTCAGAAAGAGGACAGGATAAAAGCTCACTTCCTTACATGCTTCATGTCTCTTGTGATCTACAGGTTCCTTGAGAGGAGGCTTGGAGGCGGATACACCTGCAGTGAGATCGTAAGGACGTTAAGAGACATGCAGATGTTTCGCCACAGCGGCAAATGCGGCTACAGTCCTGCGTATACAAGGACAGAACTGACAGATGCCCTTCATGAGACAGCCGGTATAAGGACGGATTACGAGATAATCTCCGAAATCAATATGAAGAGGCTGATACGAAAGACAAAAACAAAGAAGAGAAAGAAGAAATCAGCAAAGTCATTCAAAGCATAAAAGTATGCAAGCTTCTGAGTCATCAGAAGCTTCCTCTTAAGGGCGGGAGGCAGCAACGCTGCCATGGGAGGGTTTGAAAAAAACTGAAAAAGTAATAATAAATAGCTACATATACAAGCATAAAAAAAGAGCGGAAATGCCTTAAAATAAAGGTTTTTCCGCTTTTTTGCTGTCAAAGATGGGAATATACTGTATAGAAGAAAAAGTGTCAACCGAAAAATTAAAAAAATTTCCTCTGCAATTTCAGAATCGTATCGATCTGACGCCGTTTCAGTCGGTTTGGCTTATCTGCACACGTACCTTGCCGCTGCTGACGGCTTTGCTTATTCGCATATGTATCTCGCCGTTTCAGTCGGTTTTGCTTATCCGCACACGTACCTCGCCGCTGCTGACGGCTTCCTCAAGTCCGTCGTCCGAATATCTGACCAGAAGGCGGCACTTCTCATCTATGCCGAGTACCTCGGCGGCTCTTGATTCACCATTGGATTTAATAACATCCACCTCTTTTCCGGTGATAAACATTCTCCGTCTGTATTCTTCGAGAAAGGCTCTGCTGCCTAAGCCCCGGTAGCAGGACAGAAAATGATTTAAAAATGAAGCGCATATCTTTGTTCGGGCTCCGACTCCGGCGATTCCGTCGGGAAGTGATCCTGCCACATCTTTTATTTCCTCCGGCCAGCCTCCTTCGGGAGTGCTGAGATTAAAGCCTACACCGACTATCGCATAATCCAGCCTGCCGGATTCCATTGACAGCATGCCCTCAGTGAGGATGCCGCATATCTTATGACCGCAAAGATACAGGTCATTTACCCACTTGATTCCGACAGAACCGGAACCGATATCCGGAAATGACGATTCGACAGCTGCTGCGGCGGCAACTGCAGCGGCTGCAGTAATATTTACGGCTTCGGTCGCCGGGATTTCCGGTCTCAGGAAAATACTGATATATATTCCGCTTCCCTTTGGGGAATAGAAGCTTCTTCCCATTCGTCCCCGTCCTGCTGTCTGCTGCTCGGCAATGACAACAAGCCCTTCGGAGACAGCGTCGGCAGACCTCTCTTTAAGCACTGTGTTGGTGGAGGTGACGGTGTCATAACATTCTATACGATAAAAATGTGAGGCGTCATCATTTAACAGGACAGAGATACCGGCTTCGTTAAATATATCGCTGTCAGGAGCAAGTCTGTATCCTAACCTTGGAGTTCCTGATATCTCTATACCCTCTGTTCTTAATGCTTCAATGGCCTTCCACACTGCTGCCCGGGTCACCCCGAAGGTATCGGCAAGCTCCTCACCTGAATAATATCTGTCCCGGTCTTTACCGAACAGCTCACGGAGCTTCTGTTTAAGATTTTTCTTTTCTCTCATAAGAAGTATATCTGATAATGATGTGTATGTTTGTCTGATAAGGTATTCATATTGATTAAACTCAATCAATATTATTAATGATTTACCAAATGCTCGGGGCTGCCGTCAGGCGCTTTCCCGCTTAATGTTCATAGAATACCTTCATACTAACGTATAAATGTATACCAAAACAAATAAAAAAGTTTACAAAATAATTGACAGTAAACATAAAACAATGTATACTTCGCAATCGAATCAAGTATACATTCATGCTTCGAATATTTAAAGAGGTAATTTGCGATTGGAGGGTAATATACGTGAAAAAAAAGTATTCCGAGCTGGCTGCATGTGCTCTTATGGCTGCGCTGCTTTGTGTTCTGTCGCCTTTTTCCATACCTGTTGGACCGATACCTGTCAATCCGGCAATATTTGTCGTCTGTCTGGCTTCCTATATACTGGGTGCTAAAGGGGCATTCTTAAGTGTGCTCGTTTATTTACTGCTGGGACTTGCAGGGCTTCCGGTTTTTTCCGGTTTTTCGGGAGGA
The DNA here is from genome assembly GCA_029100885.1 of Clostridiales bacterium. Taxonomy (GTDB): domain Bacteria; phylum Bacillota; class Clostridia; order Lachnospirales; family Lachnospiraceae; genus Avilachnospira. The sequence continues at coordinate 3,942 of JAQXPY010000115.1, forward strand.
CTTGGTAAACTTGCCGGTCCGACGGGCGGGTACCTTATAGGATATCTGTTTACTGCGTTTATCGCGGGATTGGCAGCCGAGAAGTCAGGCAGAAGGATCGTGATATCATTTTTCGGAATGATCGTTGCCGTTGCGGCAGCATATTTTTTTGGAACTGTATGGTTCGTTATTTCTGCAAATGCAGAGCTCGGTTATGCTTTGTCTGTATGTGTATTGCCTTTTATTCCGTTTGATATCGCAAAGATCGCCGCTGCTTTATTGCTGGGCAGGGCAATAAGAGGAGCCCTCAGCAGAGCCGGTCTTATCTGAAATACTATATCAGCCGCTTTTTTAGTATACCGAGGGGTATTATCATTTTCATCTGTCGCCTTCCTGATGCAGGAAGGCTTTTTGTATTATTTGCGGAGCAATATTTACCATTTTACATAATGCTTGACATGAAAGGAATCATGTGTTAGTTTATCTCAGTACATTTACCTAAATATATTTAACAAAATTTAATTAGGTAAATTTTTGGAGACAATATTGTGGCTGTGCGTATCTGCGCAGTCACCGATATGGTTGCTTAAAGTGACTTTACAGAAAATACTTTTAAAAAAGGAGACCAGCTATGAATTTTGACAAGATCAAGGAAGTAATCGCGGATACAGTAAGCATTGATGAGGCGGAGATCACACTCGACGCTGATCTTAAGGAGGATCTCGGCATTGATTCTCTTGATGCGGTAGAGATCAGTATTGCACTCGAGGAGGCCTTTGACATCTCCATTCCTCAGGAGGAACTGGCAAAGTTTGTCACAGTTCAGGATATCGTAGATTTTGTTGACGCACAGAATGCGTAAATCGGTCATCGTCAATTTCGCCGCACCTTCTGTGTGAATGATTCTTTTATCAAAACGCAGAACACGAATAACAGGAAAAGGATTTTACTTAATATGAAAATGGACGAGAAGCTTATTGAGTTTCTTTGGGACAGATTTGACAGCTCCGAGGCATCGGAGCTGCTTATTGAAATAGAGGGAGAAAAGTTTTCGCTCAAAAAGGAGACGGCAAGGCAGAGTCAGACAGCCGTTGTTCAGGCTCCTCCGATATCGTATTCAGCAAGAGTAGATCACGGGTCGTTGGCGGCTGCTTCACAACAGCTGCGCAACGGCGCGGCAGGGGCACAGATAGACAGCGGTATCTATGTTCGTTCTCCGCTTCCGGGAACTTTTTACAGAGCGGCTTCTCCGGATGATGAGCCTTTTGTAATGATAGGCAGTAAGATCAGCAAGGGCGATGTGATCGGTATAGTCGAGTCTATGAAGATGATGAATGAGATCGTATCTGAGTTTGACGGAACCGTGGCAGAGATACTTGCTGAGAACGGCAGTATGGTCGGATATGATGAGAAGCTGTTTCGTCTGGAGGCTTGAAAATGTTTAAGAGAGTACTGATCGCCAACAGAGGAGAGATAGCGCTTCGGATCATCAGAGCCCTCAGGGAAATGAATATCGAGTCGGTGGCGGTGTATTCCACGGCAGACAGGGATTCCTTTGCTGTGATGACGGCAACAAAGAGTATCTGCATAGGTCCGGCGAGACCGTCGGAAAGCTATCTCAATCAGGACCTTCTTATTGATGTGGCATTGAAAACAGGCTGTGACGCAGTGCATCCGGGCTACGGCTTTCTCTCTGAAAATGCTGATTTTGCAAGAAAATGTGAAGAAAACGGACTTGTCTTTATCGGTCCTTCCTGGCAGATCATAAGGATGATGGGAGATAAGCAGACAGCCAGGAAGCTTATGACGGAAAACGGAGTCCCTGTTGTTATGGGATCGGAGGATATCGTAAGATCAGATGAAGAGGCATTGAAGATCGCCGAAGAGATCGGATATCCTGTCATGATCAAGGCCACGGCAGGCGGCGGAGGAAAAGGAATGCGTGTTGCCGGAAGTTCCGACAGACTGCTTATCGAGCTCGGGGCAGCCAGAGCCGAGGCGGCGGCGGCCTTCGGAAACGGTGATGTTTATATTGAAAAATATATTCGCAGTCCGAGACATATCGAGATACAGATCCTGGCAGACAACTTCGGAAATATTATTCATCTCGGGGAAAGAAACTGCTCCATCCAGAGAAATCATCAGAAGCTGCTGGAGGAGGCTCCCTCATGGGGAATGACAGATGAGCTCAGAGCCGAGATGGGGGCTGTCGCCGTCCGGGCAGCAGCCGCAGCAGGCTATAACAGTGTAGGAACCGTAGAGTTTATCATGGATGATACGGGACATTATTATTTTATGGAAATGAATACCCGCATCCAGGTTGAACATCCGGTGACAGAACTTCTGACGGGTATAGATCTGGTAAGGGAACAGATAAATGCCGCAGCAGGCAGGAGCCTTGATATCAGACAGGAGGATGTGCTGTTCAGGGGGCATGTCATCGAGTGCAGGATAAACGCGAGGGGAACAGGAACCGTGAATTGTCTGCATTTTCCGGAGGGCTTTGGTGTCAGGACCGAAAGCAGTCTCTACGAGGGCTGTCAGATCACGCCTTACTATGATTCCATGATAGCCAAGATAATAGTATATGACAGGAGCCGGATTGAGGCGATAAGAAGAATGAGGAGATCTCTGGAGGAGCTGGTAATAGACGGAGTTCCGACAAATATCGGTGAAATGTATATGATCATGAATCATCCTGCATTTGTGTCAGGAAACTATGACACCTCATTCTGGGACAGGTACGGAAAATCTATCAGGGAAGGTAATGCGGACCTGTTCTGAGCTGCATTCTGATCATGCGGACCTGTTCTGAGCTGCGGTCTGATCATGCGTAACTGCTCCGGGCTGCGTCCTGATCACTTTATGATCGAAATGGAGAATACTTAATGAGAATAGGGGATATTTTTAATCACAGAAAAGAAAACCTCGATAAGCTGCTTCAAAAAAGACGGAACGTTACGGGGCAGCAGGAGGAGACAAGGGTGGAAATAAAGTGTCCTGAATGCGGTGCGGAACTGAGAAAGGATACTAAGAACGGAAGACTGAAGATATGCCCTGATTGCGGAAAATATCTGAGCTTGACGCCCTGTGAGCGCATTGAACTGACAGCGGATGAAGACAGCTTCCGTGAAATGTGGCCTGAGATGAAGACCACAGATCCTGTTTCCTTTCCGGGCTACGGAGAAAAGCTTGAAAAGGCCAGAAGAGCTACGGGTCAGAATGATTCTGTCGTGACTGGGATAATAAAAATATACGGTTACAGGGCTGCGGTCGCGGTATTGGATACAGGCTTCTTTATGGGCAGTATGGGAACGGTGACGGGAGAAAAGATCACGAGGCTTACCGAGTATGCCATGAAGAAAAAGCTTCCCCTGATCATTTTTTCCGCCAGCGGGGGAGCCAGGATGCAGGAGGGACTCTTCTCTCTGATGCAGATGGCCAAGACCTCGGCGGCAATAGAGAGATTTAAGGAGGCCGGGGGACTGTACATTTCCGTGCTCTGCCACCCGACTACGGGAGGCGTAAGTGCCAGCTTTGCATTTTTAGGTGATATCATACTCGCTGAGCCCAAGGCACTGATAGGCTTTGCCGGCTCCAGAGTGATCGAACAGACTATCGGTGAGCATGTGCCGGATGAAGTTCGTCAGTCCGAGGCTCATGTCAAGAACGGTATGTTAGACGGTATTGTGGAGCGCGGAAAGCTGAAAAAAGCCCTTGGAAGGCTGCTGAGTCTGCACACACCGAGACCTATGAAGAAAGAAGCGGGAATTGCAAACTGGAGCCCGTCCGGGGTCAGCAGTACGACAGATAGAGCGGCTTATGAATTTGTACAGCTTGCCAGAGATAAAAACAGACCAGGAATCACAGATTATATAGACAATCTGTTTGAACATTTTATAGAATTAAAGGGTGACAGACTTGGAGCCGAGGACGGAAGCATACTGGGAGGCATTGCGTCATTTCACGGCATGCCGGTAACTGTTATCGGACACAGAAAGGGAAAAAACCTGGATGAGAACAGGAGGTTCCATTTCGGAATGGCGTCCCCTGAAGGCTACCGCAAATCACTGAGGCTGGCAAAGCAGGCAGAAAAATTCGGACGTCCGGTCATCTGCTTTATCGATACGCCGGGCGCCTATCCCGGGCTGGATGCCGAGCAGCACGGTCAGCCTGCGGCAATAGCGGAAAATCTTGCTGCCTTCAGCAGCCTCGGGGTTCCTGTGATCGCAGTCATTACAGGCGAGGGAGGCAGCGGAGGAGCATTAGCTCTGGCTGTGGCTGACAGCGTATGGATGCTGGAGAATTCGGTATATTCGATTTTGTCCCCTGAAGGCTTTGCGGCTATACTGTGGAAGGACGCAAAGAGAGCCGGGGAGGCGAGCGAGATCATGAAGCTTACCTCAAGGGAAATATACAGCTGCGGCATCATAGACGGAATACTCCCGGAGGGAGACCTGCTGTATCGGGAACTTGACCGCATGCTGTGCAGTGAGATAGACAGGCTTAAGTGTCTGGATGAGGATGAGCTTATAGAGAAGCGATATGCCCGTTACAGAAAATTCGGCAGCCGATAAAAAAATTTACAGAGAGGAAAAGGCAGTCCATCCCGGTGTCTGCCGAAAGATTGCATATAATGACAGACAGAACAGGTCTCAGGATAGCGGCGACAGGCAGTGCTGTTCCTGACAGACAGGTAACCAACAATGATCTAAAGCAGTATATGGAAACGGATGACGAATGGATCTATACGAGGACAGGCATCAGATCCAGAGGCTTCTGTGAAGAGGGAAAGGAAAGCTGCACCACGCTGGCGGTGCTTGCGGCAAAAAGAGCCCTTGAGGATGCCGGGGACAGCATCGAGGGTTTCAGCACCGATCAGATAGGTGCTGTACTTGCCACCACATGTTCTGCCGAGTATATGCTGCCTTCCATAGCAAGCATGGTCCAGGCGGAACTGGGGCTGCACAGGGAAATGCTGGCATACGATCTTAATGCAGCCTGCTCGGGCTTTGTATTCGGCATGATTACGGCACAGTCTCTCATGCGGTCAATGGGCTTGAGATATGTATTGCTTATAAGCACAGAGCAGCTTTCAAAGCAGCTGGAGCTTTCAGACAGATCCACCGGGATCTTGTTCGGAGACGGGGCCGGAGCCGTGCTGCTGGAGCTTACGGAGGAACCGGGCTGCGTCGGATTTACCGCCAGTGCCTTCTCCAACGGAAATATCCCGGCGATATACTGTAAGGGCGCCGGAGCCGATGAACAGGTCATCAGAATGAACGGCCATGAGGTGTTCAGGTTTGCGGCAGGCGTTGTGCCAGACACCATTAACGGATTATTGCAGGACAGCGGTCTCGAGCTTAAGGATATCGATTATATCCTGTGTCACCAGGCGAACAAGAGGATCATCGATACGGTCAGAAAGAAGTTCAGAGGCTATGAGGAGAAGTTCCTCATGAAT
>JAQXPY010000116.1 GCA_029100885.1 Clostridiales bacterium
TATGGCAGCTCCTGGTGAGGTAGATTCACCGGACGTTTCAGGTTCCGGATCAGGATCCTCCGGCGGTCCATCCGGCGGAGCGTCTTCCTCCCCGGGAGACTCAGCAGCTCAGGGACCTTCCGGCGGTTCGTCCTCCGATCAGTCTCCTGATTCGGGAAGCTCTCAGGGACCTTCCGGCGGAAAGCTGACGTCGCCAAGTATTTCTTCAGGAGGTCCGGGTACCTGATACCTCAAATCAGGAAGGTCGATATTTATATGCCGTTTACTCCGAACAGAGTGCCGGGCGGCTGACAAGTACTATTTTGCTGCTATATTACACATTAGATCCGGTCATTGTTTTTCCGATCGGATATCCGCATTGATATTAAGGATACAGATATGAAAGAAAAGTTAAGACAGATTACAGAGGATGCTCTTCGCAAAATATCGGAAGCAAAGACTCTCGATGAGATAAACGATATCAGAGTCGAGTTCCTTGGCAAAAAGGGCAGGATCACTTCGATCATGAAGGAGCTTAAAAATGTGGCACCGGAAGATAAGCCGGTTTTCGGACAGCTTGTAAACGAGGCCAAGCAGACAGCAGAGGCCGCTGTAGAAAAAGCAAAGTCCAGACTTCAGAACGCTGCTCTTGAGGAGAGGCTTGCACAGGAGAAGATAGATGTTACTCTTCCTTCTGTCAGGAGAAAGCTTGGCCACGGTCATCCAAACCAGATTGCTCTTGATGAGGTCGAAAGGATCTTTGTAGGAATGGGATATGAGGTGGTGGAAGGACCTGAGATCGAGTATCAGGAGTACAATTTCACAAAGCTCAATATTCCTGAGGGTCATCCTGCAAGGGATGAGCAGGATACCTTTTATATAACGGACGATATCCTTTTGCGCAGCCAGACTTCGCCGGTTCAGGCAAGAGTTATGGAGAGGGGAAAGCTTCCTATCAGAATGATCGCTCCGGGCAGAGTTTTCAGATCCGACAGCATAGATGCGACTCACAGCCCGTCCTTCCATCAGATAGAGGGACTTGTGGTCGATAAGCACATTACCATGACAGATCTGAAGGGTACTCTGACACAGTTTGCAAGGGAGATGTTCGGAGAGAATACGCAGACAAGATTCCGTCCTCATCATTTCCAGTTCACCGAGCCTTCGGCTGAAGTGGATGTAAGCTGCTTCAAGTGCGGAGGAAAGGGCTGCCGCTTCTGCAAGGGCGAAGGCTGGATAGAGATCCTCGGCTGCGGTATGGTTCACCCTCATGTTCTTGAGATGTGCGGTATCGATCCTGAGGAATATACCGGATTTGCTTTCGGCGTGGGTCTTGAGAGAATAGCTATTCTTAAGTATGAGATCGACGATATGCGTCTTCTTTATGAAAATGACGCAAGATTCCTTAAGCAGTTCTGATTATTGGGGGAGTGATATGAATACACCTATTTCATGGATAAAGGATTACGTTCCTGAGCTGGATGTATCCGCTCAGGAATATTCTGACAGAATGACACTTACCGGCACAAAGGTGGAAACAGCCAAGGTGCTGGACAAAAATATTGAAAAAGTAGTTGTCGGAAGGATATTGAAGGTCGAAAAGCATCCGAATGCGGAAAAGCTGGTAGTATGTCTCGTAAATGTAGGGGATGAAAGGGCTGACGGAGTAGATGAAAATGGCAATGTGCAGATCGTTACAGGTGCTCCTAATATCACACCTGAAAGCTGCGGCTGTCTTGTGCCGGTAGTGCTGGACGGCGGAAGAGTAGCCGGCGGACATGACGGGGGACCGTTACCGGAAACCGGAGTTGCCATTCATACCGGAAAGCTCAGAGGAGTCGTCTCCTACGGAATGATGTGCTCAATAGAGGAGCTTGGCTCAGACAGAAACGCATATCCGCTTGCACCGGAAAGCGGAATCTATATATTCGATGAAGCTCTGATCAAAGAGCTGGAGCTTAAGCCAGGCGACAGTGCTGCCTATGCGCTGGGACTTGACGATACGGTCATCGAATATGAGATTACCTCCAACAGAGTAGACTGCTACAGCGTTATCGGCATTGCCAGGGAGGCAGCAGCGGTATTTGACAAGCCATTTGTTGTAAAAACTCCTAAACAGACCGGAAATGATGAGGATATCAACGACTATCTTAAGGTTAGAGTAGAGGATAACAGACTTTGTCCCAGATACTGTGCAAGGATGGTAAAGAATATCAGGTTTGCTCCTTCTCCTGAATGGATGCAGAAGAGACTGCGTAACAGCGGTATCCGTCCTATAAATAATCTGGTCGACATTACCAATTTTGTCATGCTCGAATACGGACAGCCTATGCATGCCTTCGATTATGATACGCTTGAGGGTCATGAGATAGTTGTCAAATGTGCCGAGGATGGGGATGTATTCAAAACGCTTGACGGACAGGACAGAAGTGTGGATCATACCGTCCTCATGATCAATGACGGAGTTAAGGCTGTTGGTATCGCCGGAGTAATGGGCGGAGAAAACTCAAAGATAACGGAATCAGTCAGAAACGTCGTCTTCGAAGGAGCTAATTTTGACGGTGTAAACGTTCGTCTTTCGGCAAAAAAGGCAGGTCTCAGAACAGAAGCTTCGTCGATTTTTGAGAAGGGACTGGATCCTGCCAGCGCAAGAGCCAGTGTTGACCGCGCCTGCGAGCTGGTGGAGGAGCTGGGCTGCGGAGAGGTCATAGGAGGATGCATCGATATTTATCCTGCTCCTGAGGAGCAGGTAACTATAGACTTTGATCCTGCGCGCATCAACGACCTTTTAGGAACTGATATATCATCGGATACGATGCTTGAAATATTCAAAAAGATAGGCATCGGTTATGACAACAGCTCCAACAGGATCATTGTACCGAGCTTCAGGAGAGATCTGTTTGCTACATGCGATCTTGCAGAGGAGGTTCTCAGATTTTACGGATATGACAAGATAACCGAGACTCTCCCTGTAGGAGAGGCTACTGCAGGAAAGCTTTCCTTCAAGCTAAGGGTAGATGAGATCGTAAGGACTGCGGCAGAGCTTTCCGGCTTTGATCATATCATGACATATGCCTTCGAAAGTCCGAAAGCCTTCGATATGCTCAGAATTCCTGAGGACAGCGAGCTGAGAAAATGCGTTGTGATCAGCAATCCGCTTGGTGAGGATTTCTCTGTCATGAGAACCCAGCCTCTGAATGCTGTTTTGACTGCCCTTTCATTCAATTACAGTCACAGGAATGAAAATGTATGGCTTTATGATATGGCAAATATCTATATTCCTAAGTCATTGCCTCTTACGGAGCTTCCGGATGAGAGAGAGCAGCTTACGCTGGCAGGATATGGCGATGATATGGATTTCTATGTTATGAAGGGATTTGTTGAGAATATTTTCACTCGTCTCGGAATGACAAAGAGAATAAAGCTTAATGCAGACTGCGACAGACCGTATTTCCATCCGGGCCGCAGAGCCGATATAGTTTACGAAGGTACTGCTGTAGGCTATATAGGTGAAATACATCCTGATGTTGCCGCTGCCTACGGCTTTAAGTCCGGCGTAAGAGTCTATACCGCCGTTCTGGACATGCCTTCTGTAACCGGCTTCGTAAATTTTGACAGAAAACATGAGGGAGTAGCGAAATACCCGGCTGTAACAAGGGATCTTTCCATGCTTGTACCTAAGCATATCTGTGCGGGAGATATCGAGGACATGCTCATTCAGCGCGGAGGCAGACTTTTAGAGTCTCTCAGACTTTTTGATATTTATGAGGGAGCCCAGGTTCAGCCAGGCTTTAAGTCCATGGCATACAAGCTTGTACTTCGTGCTGCCGACCATACTCTAACGGATGATGAGATCGGCTCAGTAATGAATAAGATACTTAACGGTCTTACGGGAATGAATATTGAGCTCAGATCCTGATCAGTTATAGGAGCGCTCGGCACATATCATATGAGCGGACGGAAAGCTCATGAGCAGGAAGCAAGCCGCAGTCGGGCGGATTGCTTACGGGCTTTGCCGGATGCCTAATAGTTACGTTTCAGTATATTTTCAGAGGAAAAAATTAATGCCAAAGTTAAATGAGAACTATTTAAAGCTCAAGCAGAACTATCTTTTTGCGGATATAAGACACAGGATCGATTCATATTGTGAAAGTCATCCGGAGGAGGGAAAGCGCCTTATCAGACTCGGAATAGGCGATGTGACGCTTCCGCTTCCAGAGGCAGTAATTAAAGGACTTCATGAGGGAGTAGACGCACAGGCAAATGCCGCAACGTTCAGAGGCTACGGTCCCGAGCAGGGCTATGACGAAACAAGACATGCCATTGCAGCTTATTATAAAAAGCATGGTATAGATGTGGATTTTGAAGCAGTATTTGTATCCGACGGCGCTAAGAGCGATACGGGCAATATTACCGATATTTTCGGAAACGGCAATGTTATACTTTGTCCTGATCCCGTATATCCTGTTTATGTAGATACAAATACAATGTGCGGAAGAGATGTTGTATATATGAACGGTACGGTCGACAATGGTTTTCTGCCTATGCCGGATAAAAGCATCCATGCCGATCTTATCTATATCTGTTCACCGAACAATCCTACCGGCGCCTGCTACACCAGGGAGCAGCTGAAGGAATGGGTCGATTATGCTCTTGAGAATGAGGCTGTCATTCTTTTTGATTCCGCATATGAGGCATTTATCTCAGACCCTGAGCTTCCGAGAAGCATTTACGAGATAGAGGGAGCAAGAAGATGCGCCATTGAGTTCTGCTCTCTTTCCAAGACTGCCGGATTTACCGGAACACGTCTCGGCTATACCATCGTTCCTACCGAGCTGGTATTTAAGGCCTCGGACGGAACAGAAATGTCACTTAACGCTATGTGGGCAAGAAGGCAAAGCACGAAATTCAACGGAGTATCTTATATCGTTCAGAAGGGTGCTGAGGTCGTATTTTCGGATGCGGGAATTGCGGCCTGCAAGGAAAATCTTGATTATTATAAGAGAAATGCTAAAGTCATCGCAGACACAATGAGGGAATGCGGCGTTACCTTCTTCGGGGGAATCAATTCTCCGTACATCTGGTTTGAGTGTCCGTGCGGCATGGAATCATGGGAGTTCTTTGATCATATGCTCAACACTATTCAGGTAGTGGGTACTCCGGGTGCGGGATTCGGAGAAAACGGAAAGAATTTCTTCAGACTAACTTCCTTCGGCAGCTATGAAAAGACAGTGGAAGCAATGGAGAGATTCAGGGACATGCTGGCAAGGATGAAGTAAAAGGACTTGACGAACACATTGTGATGTGTTAAGTTTACAGAGTTAATTATTTGTGCACGGAAAGGTACGAAGATGAATATTCTGACAGTTCTTTTAACTGTAATTTATGTTATTATCGGAGTTTTCATTGCTATTGTTGTTCTTATGCAGGAAGGCAACCAGCAGGGACTCGGAAGCATCGGCGGTATGGCTGAGAGCTACTGGGGAAAGAATAAGGGACGCAGTATGGAGGGCAACCTCGAAAGATTTACAAAGTTTGCTACGGCAGCATTCCTTGTACTTGCTCTTGTTCTCAATATCCTTATGTAAGTTTATCATTTCAAAAGCGGGCAGCCTTATTTCGGGGCTGCCCAGTTTATCTATTTTGCAGGATAACGTTAAGCATCCTTTGTGATTTAATTCAGTGTTTTTTCAGGGATCGTATGGGCAAAGAAACTGTTAAGCTGATCGCTAATAATAAAAAAGCATACCATGATTATTTTGTCGACGAGACCTTTGAGGCCGGAATAGAGCTCTTTGGTACTGAGGTTAAATCCGTAAGACAGGGACACTGTTCTGTCAAGGAGGCTTTTATTCGGGCTGACAAGGGTGAGCTGTTTGTCGAAGGCATGCATATCAATCCGTATGAAAAAGGGAATATTTTCAACAAGGATCCTCTCAGGACCAGGAAGCTGTTGATGCACAGAAGCGAGATAAACAAGCTCATGGGAAAAACCACAGAGAAGGGATATACCCTAATTCCTCTCGAGGTATATTTCAAGGGTGCTCTTGTAAAGGTTAAGGTAGGCTTATGCAGAGGTAAGAAGCTATACGACAAAAGAGAGGATCTCGCCAGAAAAGAACAGAAGAGAGAGCTTGAAAGAAATTTTAAAAGTGCTAATATTAGAGTATAAGTAACTGTTCGAAAGCTGCGGAGCAGCTGAATTAAGAATTGTATATTCGGATAGGGACAGTGTTTGTATTTGTTTACTCATGGGCTTGTACTGGTTTCGACGGGGATCATGCAGTCGGTGAAGCTATCCGCAGGATGATGCGTTAAATCTCAAAACCTAAATATAAACGCTAACGATAATCGTTACGCTCTTGCAGCCTAAGCGCTGCTTGTGTCCGGCCTGATTTACCTGTCCGTCGGGATCCCGGGCATCGATCTGACAGGAAACGACATATACAAAGCTTTGAGTATATGGGCGTATGATGAAGCTTAGTTTTTCTCTCGGAATGTCGGCTTTCCTTTAGAAAAATGAATTAAAATCAACCGAATATGATAGTAGAAGAACGAGGAATTGGTTTTCGGACAGGGGTTCGATTCCCCTCAGGTCCACTTTGGTATCCGTAACCGAACCCATAGTGTTCGGATCTTGATATCGGATATTCCACTTTAGCAGCCGTAATCGAACCATTTGTGTTCGGTTTTTTGTCGGGTACTGCATTTATGATTTAGATCGGATCACAATTCAGATCAGGTCATTATCCGGACTCACTGAGTCCGGATTTTTTCGGTAAAGAAACTATTGACATTATCACAAAATAATATCCGGAATTCAAAATGACATATACAGGACGCAGCAGAAAAAAAAGATCCGTTACATTCCGACCTTGCAGCAAAGCAGTTTTTTTCTTTTGCCTTGCAGCCGTTGTTATTGCTGTCGTAACGCTTGTTTTGATAAGAAGTAATGTAAAAAAGGGTGAGGCAGTTAAGGTTAGTGAAGCCCAAAGTGTCCATCCGTCGGCTGTTATAGAATATCCTCCGGTATCAGAAGAGCCTGTATATACCTGTACAGACGCGGTGCCTGTGGAAACTCTTCATATTAACAGCGCCGCTGATAATACTCCCAATAATAACGGCTATGTCGAGTCCGAAAGAGAGAAGCTGATTTATTCATATGTTCAGGCGCTTCCGGAATATTATGATGGAGATCCGAAATGGGCAGGCGATTGGTGTCACATATCAGCCGGAGGACAGGAATTTGTATATTTCGGGTGCGGTATATGCTGCCTTTCTAATATAGTAAGTACCTTCAGATCTGAGCCGGTAACGCCTGATATCGTATATTATCAGGCCAAGGAAACAGCGGCCTATAGACCTGAATCCGGTATCGGAGCCATGAGCTGGAGACAGCTTAAGATCATGTGTGAGCAGTACGGGCTTGACGTCAGACTCAATACCAAACCGGCAGATTATGCCGATTTTCAAAACAGCATCGAATGCTCCGAGGCAGCCATCGTTCTGGTTTCTAAAAATAACGATCCTAAGCTATGGTGGTATACAAACGGGCATTATGTAAACCTGTGGGAATATGACAGGACCACAGACACTGTGTTTCTTTCTGATGCAAGCGGACTTTTTAACCGGGCAAGAGTAAGTATGCGTGATATCTATAATGCTCTCAAGACGTCCAGCAGCGCCCAGTATCTGACTGCGGTCCCGGTTCCTGACAATGATCCGGGTTTCTGACTGCGGTCCGGATTCCTGACAATGATCACGGTTCCCGAATGCTGATCATAAGGCTTGAACCGGAGTTATTTCATTTCTATTAAGCTTCCTTCATCGATTGGTTACAATTTCTTTATAAAACAGTAAATGCTATTTAAGACCTTAATTTGTGCTGTGTGTTATCATATGCAGTATGAAAATACAGTTCAAAATAATTACAGATATAAAGCATTATATTACTGCATTCCTTTTATTTACGGCAGTAGCAGTGTTTGTTCTGCCTGTCTCGCTCGTAACAGCATTTTCTGCCGGGCAGGTGATCTCTGATATGCCGGTTTCCAATATGGAGAGTTTCTCCGATCTGCTTTCAGAAAAAACGGAAGGTCGAGGTCAGCTTGCGGAGCAGCATCCGCTGTCAAATGACGGAGGATCATCAGACAGCGCCTTACTGCCAGAGGATCCTCAGCATGAGCTTCCCGAGAAGAAAATGGAGGATATCATAAGATGGGACTCCTGTAATATTCAGAGCGGAAGGATCAGCCTTTGCGGCGCTTATATTACTGAGGATCTTTCAACGTCTGTCAAAACTTATGCTGAAAGCTTTCCGGAAACAGAAGAACACCTTCTTAACAGCAGGTTATATATCGCGGAGCTCTCTCCATACGAGTCGGATATAAATGAACAGAATATAATTACTTCCGTCGGGCTTTCAGAGATTCCGGAATTCTCGTTTGAGTACAGTACGGACAGACTCTACAACAGATTTGAAGCATGTCTGTGGGACGGAACAGAATATATATCTGTCTCTGAGCCGGTATATATTACCAACCCGGAGGCGGCCGCCGCCAACAGGCTTCCTTTCAAAGTACCTCTTTCAAAAAAGGGACTTCTGATAGAATTGTCCCAGGTATCTGATGCATTTGACCTTGGCGTTTGTAATGTCATTATAAATATTCCTTTTGACAACCTCTTCGGAGAAGGCATTCGGTATACTTTTGAGGGAGAAGAGTACAGCTTTGATAAAAATGTTATAGCCGCATATGATAAGACGGTATCGACATTCTCCAATAAAAGCATGAGCGTTACTGCAGTGCTTCTCAACAGATTCAATAAGCGTACACCATGGCTGTATTATCCCGATGCACCGTCGGGAGGCGGGATCCTCTATCATCAGTTCAATATAAAAAGCGAGGAAGGCTTCAAACACGTTCGGGCCGCCGCAGCATTTCTGAGTCAGAGGTACGGTGGTTCGGATTCTGACAGAGGCAGGATCCAGAACTGGATCATCGGAAACGAGATAAACAATCAGTATTGGAATTATTCCTCCCCAATGGACATTGCCTCATATGCAGCGGAATATGAACAGGTGTTCAGAGTATTTTATACTGCCATAAGATCCCAGCAGGCAAATGCGAGGGTATATTTCTCTCTGGATAACAACTGGAATCAGTCAAATGACAACAGACTCAGATATACATCAAGGGATACAATGTCGGCTGTGGCGGAAGCTGTGTCAAAGCATGGCAATATCGACTGGGGACTGGCATATCATCCTTACTCTGTACCTACTGTGGAGCCGGAGTTCTGGGATGATTTCGAAACAGGTCAGGTAGATATGACTGTTGATTCAGGGGTAGTCAATTTCGCTAATCTTTCTGTTTTGACCGATTATATGCAGAGACCCGAGATGCTGGACACAACCGGAAATGTCCGACATATCATTCTTTCGGAACAGGGCTTTACCTCTAAATCAGATTCCAGGGGAAATGTTGAAAAGCTTCAGGCTGCCGCCTTTGCCTATGCATACTATATTGCGGATTCCAATAAATATATAGATGCATTTATCCTGTCCAGACAGATAGATGCCCCTTCCGAGGTAAAAACAGGTCTGGAGCTTGGTATCTGGACCACGGTCTCAGACTCGGATATCAATATAGTTCCCGGCAGGAGAAAATACATCTGGCAGGTATTTCAGAATATCGACAGACAGAAAACGACATTAGAGTATACGGACTTTGCCAGGGAAATGATAGGCATAAATGCATGGTCTGATGTCATACCTGAATTCAGGTGGAGAACTCAGGAAAGAAAACGAGAGTGATAACGAGAGTGATAAAGGCTTATGAGACAGTTTTATAAGCCTTTTGCACCCCCGTTTTTAAGACATGATAATTGTTGTTTTTTGAAGTATCTATTTAATTCCGCCCCGTCGTGTATATGCAGCGGCCAGACCGCCCTCGGAGGTCTCTCTGTAATCCTTGTTCATATCAATTCCTGTGCGGTACATGCTTTTCAGAACCATATCATAACTGATACGACGGGTCTCAGAAAGAAAATACGCAAGATTCATTGAATTTATAGCTCTCATAGCGGCAACCGCATTTCTTTCTATACATGGTATCTGAACCAGACCGCATATAGGGTCACAGGTCAGTCCTAAGTGATGCTCAAGAGCTATTTCCGCCGCATACTCGATCTGATTAATATTGTAGTTAAAGAGATATCCGGCAGCTGCGGCGGCCATTGAGCAGGCTACACCGATCTCGGCCTGACAGCCGCATTCGGCACCCGATACTGATGCGTTTTTCTTTGCCAGCTCACCAAACAGACCCGCAATACCGAGGGCATGAATGATCTGTTTGTCACTGCGTCCCTTCTTTTCCTGAAGATAGAAAAGAACAGCGGGTAATACTCCACAGGCACCGCAGGTAGGTGCGGTAACAATAATACCGTTATCGGCATTCTGTTCACTTACCGCGTAGGCGTATGCACATACCTTCTGACACTCAATGACCTCAGGGTGAAGGGTCTCCAGCTGCTGATTGTATAAAATATGAGCCTTTCTCTGTATATTGAGACCGCCCGGCAGGATCCCTTCCTTCTCAAGTCCGTCATGGATCGCCTGCTTCATTACCTTCCATATTTCCGAAAGATAATCCCATATCTCGGGTCCCTCATTGATCGTTATATAGTGGTCAAGATCTATATATCTGTACTCGCAGAACTGCTTTATCTCCGCAAATGAATTTTCAAGGTAAATGTCATCTGCCCCTTCCTCCGCATCATTTCTTCCTTCTATACGGATATCTCCTCCGCCTATACTGTAAATACGCATGTATCCTGTTTCAGATCCGTTTCGGTCATAGGAATACAGATCCATAGTATTTGGATGCCTCATATCGTCAGGATCCTTATCCGAGAAGATGACCTCGGTCGGGATAGGATCCATTTCCATTATCACCGCCCTGTCGGTTCCGTGACCCTTCCCTGTCTTTGAAAGAGAGCCGTACAATACAGCCTTACAGGAAGCAGCTTCCCGGTGCTCATTTTTAAAAATTCTTGCTGCCGATGCCGGCCCCATAGTATGTGAGCTGGAGGGTCCTGTGCCTGTTTTATAGATATCTTTGATCGAACGCATAAAGCTTGCTGTTCCTTTCCGGTTTTATTATGAGTCTGTGCTGATCAGCTGAGCACGGTGTTTTCGGGACATATGATTTGACCGATAGTACATAATATGTTATAACCCATCTATTAAAATATATCACTAAAAGGTGAATTATTCAGGAGGTTTTTATGAAAAGGTTATGGGGCAGTTTGCCCTTCAGACTGTTGGTCGGTATTGTTCTCGGAATAATATGCGGACTGTTTTTTAATGAAGGCATTATGAAGGTGATCGTTGTTCTTCAGTATGTTCTCGGACAGCTGATCACATTCTGCGTACCGCTTATCGTTATAGGCTTTATTGCACCTTCCATTACAAGACTCGGAAAGAATGCAAGCAGACTGCTGATCTTCGCGGTTGCCATTGCGTATACCTCATCGATCTGTGCGGCGTTTATGAGTACCGCTGCCGGATACGGTATTATCCCGCATCTCTCCATTGCGACAGATGTAGCTGAGAGCAGGACTCTTCCGGGCGTATTATTCCAGCTCAATATTCCGCAGATCATGAGTGTTATGAGCGCTCTGGTCTTCAGTGTGCTTGTAGGACTTGCAGCGGCATGGACAAGGAGTACTGTTACGACGAACCTTCTGGAGGAATTTCAGACTATAGTTCTCAGTATAGTAAAAAGAATAGTAATACCTGTGCTTCCGTTCTATATCGGAGTTAATTTCTGTGCCCTCAGCTATGAAGGTGTTATTACTCAGCAGGCACCTGCGTTTCTCCAGATAATTGTCATCGTTATGGCGGGGCATTTTATCTGGATGGCTCTGCTGTATGCTCTTGCCGGTATATATTCACATAAAAATCCTTTAGAGGTAGTAAAGCATTACGGCCCGGCCTACCTCACTGCTGTGGGAACCATGAGCAGCGCAGCCACATTGGCAGTTGCTCTGGAGGGAGCAAATAAAAGCAGTGTCCTCAGGAAGGATATGGTATCCTTCGGTATTCCGCTTTTTGCCAACATACACCTCTGCGGCTCTGTTCTTACTGAGGTGTTTTTCTGCATGGCAATCAGTAAGATGCTCTACGGAACCCTGCCGGGAGTATCCACTATGATCATTTTCTGTCTGCTGCTCGGAATATTTGCCATAGGCGCACCGGGAGTGCCGGGCGGTACAGTTATGGCCTCTCTCGGACTTATTACCGGAGTTCTTTTGTTTGAGGATCAGGGAACCGCCCTCATGCTGGCAATCTTCGCCCTGCAGGACAGCTTCGGAACCGCCTGCAATGTTACAAGCGACGGAGCCCTGACGCTGATCCTTACAGGATATGCCGACAGGCACGGTCTGTCGGAAAAGGATGTATCCGGGACAGATACAGTCAGCTGACAAAGAATACAGAAAAAAAGAACACAAGCAAAATAAATACAGAGATATTTAAAACAGATAAAAAAATACAGCTAAACTGAATAAGAGGTGAAATGCCATGAAGCTAAAAGGCGAATTTGAACTTGTTGACAAGGATGAGTTTGAAAAATCCGTAATTGCCCACGGAGAAGCAGAGGCCAGATTCGGAAAGTTTCTTGAATCAAGCGAATCGGGCAACTATATTTTTCAGTACCTTATGGAGGATACGACAGAGGAAGAGGTAGTAAAGAAAATGGTCGAGGTGTTTGAAGCACCGGAGCAGGAGATCGCTGAGGATGTGCATTACATAGTAAGCAGTCTGAGGGAGCTTGGTTTCCTTGAGGAGTGATCATCTCGCTGTATAGATCTCATAACAGATCATAACCTGCTTGCCGGAAAGCTGCTGCATGTCTCTTATCCCTGTGGCCCGGTGATATTCCGGAGTTTATCATGCTAAATCGATAAATTTTATTCTTGACAATTTCCGTTCATGGTGTTATCTTCTGTATAAACCGATGAGGGAGAGTAGTAAGCTGATTCCCTGACATAGGAGAGAGCTGCAGATGGTGCGATTGCAGCATGTTATACTCAGTCGAATGGACTTCCGAGGGCAAACAGAAACGGAAATATACAGGTTTCCGGAGTATGGGAGACGGCGTGACGATCCGTAAATGATGTCGGCATATGTTTGTATGCACTAAGAGGGTACAGTTGTACCAAGCCGGGTGGCACCGCAGGATATTATTCCTGTCCCAGCAAGTTGTTGGGACAGGTTTTTTTGTTATAAAAAAATCTGTTCCGAAGAAAGCTATGCTGAAAAGAAAGGAACAAAAGCAATGAAAAAGACATTAAGATCAGCAGCATTTATTATGGCACTCAGCCTTATCGGACTTACAGCCTGCTCTTCAGGTGATTCTGCTCCGGCAAAGAGCGAGACTCAGACAAAGGCCGAAACTCAGGCAGCTGAGTCTGCATCCGTTACTTCCGGGGCAGGAGCAGAGGAAAAGCAGCAGATAAAGGTCGGAATATGCAATTACGTAGATGATGCTTCTCTCAATCAGATCTATGCCAATATCGAAAAGAGACTCGCACAGCTTGGTAATGAGAATAATGTCGAGTATGTTATTTCCTACGACAACTGCAATGCTGACTCAAATGTTATGAATCAGATCATTTCCAACTTTATCGCAGACAAGGTCGATGTTATGGTTGGTATCGCAACACCTGTTGCAATGGCTATGCAGACGGCTACAGAGGATAATCAGATACCTGTTGTGTTCTCGGCTGTTTCCGATCCTGAGGGAGCCGGACTGGTGGATTCCAACGATGCACCGGGTCACAATATTACAGGAACCTCAGACTACCTGAATACTAACACGATCATGGATCTTATATTTGAAGCCGATCCGGATACGGACCTTGTGGGACTTCTCTATGATGTGGGACAGGATTCCTCCACAGCTGCGATTGCAGATGCAAAATCATATCTGGATGCAAAGGGTGTCAAATATGTCGAAGCAACAGGTACCACTGTTGATGAGGTAATGCTGGCAGCCGATTCACTCATCGGCAAGGGCGTTGATGCTGTGTTTACTCCTACTGACAATACTGTAATGACAGCCGAGCTTTCTATATATGAAAAGCTTGCGGATGCGGGAATTCCTCATTATACAGGAGCCGATTCCTTTGCACTTAACGGAGCATTTCTCGGTTACGGCGTAGACTATGCAAATCTCGGCGCGGAAACAGCGGAAATGATCCATGACATAACATTTAACAAAAAGACACCTGAAACAGAAAAGGTCAGAACCTTTGACAACGGTATCGCAACTATAAATACCGAGATCTGTGAGAAGCTCGGCTATGACCTTGCCGATATCAAAACAAAGTTCGACAGCTACTGCACTGCTATAGAGGAGATCCAGACCGCTGAAGAATTTGCGGACTGATCATCAGATTATTCGGAGAGAACATGGAATTTTCAGCATTCATCACTTTACTGCAGACTTCGCTTGAGCTCGGTCTGATCAGCTCTCTGACAGTTCTTGCACTGTTTCTGAGCTACTCGATGCTCAATGTATGCGATCTTTCAACCGACGGCTGCTTCACACTCGGAGCAGCCGTAGGCGCTGTTTTTGCCCTTGCCGGACACCCTCTGCTGGCACTTCCGGCTGCCATGGCCGCAGGAATGCTTTCAGGCCTTGTTACAGGCATACTGCAGACGAAAATGGGTATAAACAGTCTGCTGGCGGGAATCATTGTCAATACCGGGCTTTACTCTGTTAATATCGGCATTATGGGCAATTCCTCATTGCTCAATCTGAATAAAACCGATACGGTTTTTTCAATTCTGAAAAACGCTTTGGCACAGACGACTCTTGCGGATCACTACAGGATGATCATTATTTTATGCTCCGTTGCCCTTGTTGTGATATTTCTTACTGTATTTTTAAGTACGCGACTCGGTCTCGCAATAAGAGCCACAGGAGATAATCCAGAGATGGTAAGAGCCTCCTCGATCAATCCTGTATTTACGACTCTTGTGGGACTCTGCATAGCAAATGCCTTTACGGGGCTTTCCGGCTGTCTTCTTGGACAGATGCAGAAAAGTGTCAATATCGATATCGGAAGCGGTATGGTAACAGTGGCTCTTGCTTCCCTCCTTATAGGCAATTCGTTTATGGGAAAGGGCAGGATCGGAAAGAGAGCGATCGGAGCCGTACTGGGTGCATGCATATTCAGGATCATTTATGCAATAGCGCTCAGATTCAATATGCCTGCTTTTATGCTCAAGCTTGTTTCCTCCGTTATTGTTATTATTGCGATCTCAGGTCCATATATCAGATCCCAGATCCCTATGATGAAGAGAAGATTTGAGGCCCGTTCCTCTGTTACAGGAAAGGAGGAACCATAATGCTCAGAATAGAGAATATCTCAAAGACCTTCAATCCGGGAACCGTCAATGCCAAGCAGGCACTTAATAACTTTTCGCTCCATGTAAGAGAAGAGGATTTTATTACTATTGTCGGGGCTAACGGAGCCGGAAAATCCACACTGTTTAATGCTGTTTCCGGCAGATTCATCACCGACAGCGGCCGGATCTTCCTTAAGAATAAGGACATTACACTGATGCCTGAGCATCATCGCTCCAGATATATAGGCAGGCTGTTTCAGGATCCTATGCTGGGAAGTGCTCCCGGCATGACTATAGAGGACAATCTCGCCCTTGCGGCCGGTCACGGCGGATGGCTCAGCCGGATTTCCAGGCAGGATAAGGAGCTTTTCAGAGAGAGGCTTTCACTGCTCCGCATGGGTCTCGAGGATCGTATGCATCAGCCTGTTGGGCTTCTGTCAGGAGGACAGAGGCAGGCTCTGACTTTGATGATGGCTACGATCAACAAGCCTGATATTTTGCTGTTGGATGAGCATACCGCGGCTCTTGATCCGGCCACAGCGGAAAAGGTCCTTGAGCTTACAAGCAGTATCGTTTCCGACAAGCATATCACCTGTCTGATGATAACCCATAACATGCAGTCGGCTTTAGAGCTTGGCAACCGTACCATAATGATGGATAACGGCAGAGTAATATATGATGTTTGCGGTGAAGAGAGAAACCGTCTTACTGTTTCAGATCTTTTAGAGAGATTTAAGGAGGGCGCCGGAAAAGCGCTTGATACAGACAGGATACTTCTCAGTACCTGAATTATATTTAACGAAATAATATCAATTACAGGATTTAAACCCGGCTTCTTTGGGAACTGTGCAATGGCATTCAGCTGTTCAGGTTTCCCAAAGAGGCCGGGTTTTTACACATTTTAAACACATTTAACCTTTAGTATATGCTGGTAATCAGTATTAATCATTTATTTATGATGTTTCGGTGCGTTGTTTAATTATATGCGGATGTAATTAATGCAAAAATATTACGGAGGATTTACCGTCATGAACAGAATTACAGGTTCCATCAGGGAAAAAATCGGACTGATCGGCAGGCAGCTTTTAGAAAAGACCGGCGGCAGTAAAAAAAAGCTGTATGCTGTAATTACGGCAGCAGTTATTATTCTTCTTATCATTATAAGCGCGATTATAAGGATAGTTTCAGGCATAGCAGGTGGCGGTAAGATGCCGGGAGGTATGTCAGGGCGTCAGGGTGGTGCCTCACAGCAGGCATCCTATACAGTCGTTCGAACAGAAACGCCGCACTATGGCAACATTTCTGTAACCTCCAGTCTTACAGGAACAGTAGAGGCTTCGGATGTAGTCCATATCACCGCCAGGGCATCGGGTGATGTCACATCCGTAGATGTTCAGGCAGGCGATTATGTTGAGGCTGGTCAGCTTCTGATGACAATCAATACCAACCAGGTGGAATCGGCAAGAAACTCTCTGGAATCCGCCGAAGTATCACTGAACTCCGCGAAGAACGATCTGTCCAGAATGCAGATATTGTATGACGGAGGAGATATTACCGCTCAGGAGTATGAGACCTATCAGAATAAATATAAGACTGCACAGCTGTCCTATGATTCCGCACAGCTCAGCTATGAAAAACAGCTCAGCTACAGTGAGATAACCGCACCTATCTCAGGA